>JARRMH010000098.1:0-7587 GCA_037386205.1 Woeseiaceae bacterium
GCCAGGACCATGGAATTCCGCATCGTTGCCGAGCAGGTAGAGCAACAGGAAGATTTCGACTGGCTACGCGATGTCGGCGTCGATTTCGTCCAGGGTCGCTTCATCGAAGCGCCCGTGCTGCTCGGTTCGAGCAGTACCGGGACCTACCGCACGCTCAAATAAAAAGGCCGCCGGACGAATCCGGCGGCCCATGATTGCAGCGCCGCGGTCGAATTAACCGACCAGCAACGGAACGATCAGAAGTGCAACGATGTTGATGATCTTGATCAACGGGTTGATCGCGGGACCGGCGGTATCCTTGTAGGGATCGCCCACGGTATCGCCCGTGACCGCAGCCTTGTGCGCATCCGAGCCTTTGCCGCCGCAGTTGCCGTCCTCGATGTACTTTTTGGCGTTATCCCAGGCGCCGCCGCCCGCCGTCATCGAGATGGCGACGAACAGGCCCGTGACGATCGTGCCGAGCAGCAGGCCACCGAGTGCCTCGACGCCGAGCGCGAAGCCGACAATCAGCGGTACGGCGATCGGCAGCAGCGACGGTATCACCATTTCCTTGATGGCCGCCTTGGTCAGCAGGTCGACGGCCCGGCTGTAATCCGGCTTGCCCGTGCCTTCCATGATGCCCGGGATTTCCTTGAACTGGCGGCGTACCTCGTTGACCACGCTGCCTGCAGCACGGCCGACCGCTTCCATCGCAAGGGCACCGAAAAGGAAGGGCACGAGACCACCGATGAACAGGCCGATAATGACGCGGTAGTCGTTGAGCAGGAAGGTAACCTGTTGTCCTTCCTGAGCCAGTGCGTTGTTGTAGTCGGCGAACAGCACGAGGGCAGCAAGGCCGGCCGAGCCGATGGCATAACCTTTGGTCACGGCCTTGGTCGTGTTGCCGACGGCGTCAAGCTGGTCGGTGATAGTGCGCACTTCACTCGGCAGTTCCGCCATTTCGGCGATGCCACCGGCGTTGTCGGTGATCGGACCAAACGCGTCGAGCGCGACGACGACACCGGTCATCGACAGCATCGTCGTGGCGGCGATGGCGATGTTGTACAGACCGCCCATCGCGACGCCTTCCGGCGCGAGCTGGAATGCGCCCCAGATGCTTGCACAGACGGCCAATACGGGCAGGGCCGTCGCTTTCATCGAGATGCCGAGGCCGGCGATGATGTTGGTCGCGTCACCCGTCAGCGATGCGTTGGCGATGGTCTTGACCGGTTTGAACTCCGTTCCCGTGTAGTACTCCGTAATGATCACCATCGCCGCTGTGAGGGCGAGGCCGATCAGTGAAGAGTAGAAGATGTTCATTGCGGCGCCGGTGCCGCCCATCATCAGGTCGGTGATGAAGTAGAACGCGATGGCCGCAAGAATGCCGGCGACGATCATGCCCTTGTAAAGTGCGCCCATGATCTTGCCGCCGTCCGACGTCTTGACGAAGAACGTGCCGATGATGGAGGCGACGATCGATACCGCGCCCAGGACCAGCGGATACAGGACGGCCTGAATGCCGTAGGAATCAACGACCAGGCTGCCGAGCAGCATCGTGGCGATGATCGTTACGGCGTAGGTTTCGAACAGGTCGGCAGCCATGCCGGCGCAGTCACCGACGTTGTCGCCCACGTTGTCGGCAATGACACCGGGATTGCGCGGGTCGTCCTCGGGGATGCCGGCTTCCACCTTGCCGACGAGGTCGGCGCCCACGTCGGCGCCCTTGGTGAAAATGCCGCCACCGAGTCGCGCGAAGATCGAAATCAGCGAGCCGCCGAAGGCGAGACCGACCAGTGCGTGGATCGCATGATCGACAGTTGAACCCGTCATCATCATGATCTTGTAGTAGCCGGCCACGCCCAGCAGGCCGAGCCCGACGACGAGCATGCCCGTGATGGCGCCGCCCTTGAATGCGACGTTGAGCGCCGGGTTGACGCCATTCTTGGCCGCTTCGGCCGTGCGTACGTTGGCGCGCACCGAGACGTACATGCCGATGTAGCCCGCAAGGGCCGAGAACACGGCACCAATAACGAAGCCGATCGCGATCGACCAGCCGAGTGCAATGCCGAGCACGATAGTCAGCACGACGCCGACCAGGCCGATCGTCATGTACTGACGGTTCATGTAAGCCTTGGCGCCTTCCTGGATGGCTGCAGCGATTTGCTGCATGCGGTCGCTACCGGCCGGCTGCTTGAGAATCCACTGTGATGAAAAAACTCCGAACAGCACGGCGAGTATGCCGGCACCGATCGAGAGCCACAGGGCCAGGTCGTTAGACATCAGATTTTCTCCTGTTTCTCTGATCCGAACGCGGGCCCCGTGCCTGCAGAAACTGCGGCACCTGGTCGCGTGCGGTGATGATGTTCCCCAAAAGACTTATTGTTCCGGCTGAGCCGGCGCAGGACTATACCACAAATTTGGTGCCCAGCTTCGGCTTCACGGGCTTGTTCCGGAGGCGGGCGATTTTCGGTAAGCCCTTGACATAAGGAGGATAATCCTCGCCCTTGATCAGGGGCTCGAGGTAGCGCCTGCCGGCCTCGGTGATGCCGAATCCGTCCTTTGTAATGTAGCGGCGCGGCAGCATCTTTTCCTTGTTGGCAACGCGGCTGAGCGGGGCGGATTCGATCTTCCAGCGATACGGCTTGTCGGACGTGCGTTTGATAACGGGCATTACGGCCGACTTGCCCTCGAGGGCGAATTCGACCGCTTTCTTGCCGACCGCGTAGGCTTGCTTGACGTCGACGGCCGAGGCGATATGGCGTGCAGAGCGCTGCAGATAGTCCGAGATCGCGTAATGGTACTTGTAGCCGAGGTTGTCACGCACCATGGCCGCAACGACCGAGGCGACGCCGCCGAGCTGGGCATGGCCGAACGCGTCGCGCGTGCCCTGGTCAGCGAGGAACTTGCCGTTCGCATAACGCGCGCCCTCGCTGACAACGACGACGCAATAGCCGTAGTCGTTGACGCATTGCCGAACGCGCCGCAGGAATTCCCGTTTCTTGAACGGAATCTCGGGGAACAGGATGATATGCGGCGCATCGCCGGGTTCTTGTCCGGCGAGACCACCGGCCGCGGCGATCCAACCCGCGTGACGCCCCATGACCTCGAGGACGAAGACCTTGGTCGACGTCGTCGCCATCGACGCAACGTCGAGTGCCGCTTCCAGCGTCGAGACTGCGACGTACTTGGCGACCGAGCCGAAGCCGGGGCAGTTGTCGGTCACCGGCAGGTCGTTGTCGACGGTCTTCGGCACGCCGAGACAGGTCACCGGGAATCCCATCTTCTTCGATATTTGCGACACCTTGTGGGCCGTGTCCATCGAGTCGTTGCCCCCGTTGTAGAAGAAATACCCGATGTCGTGAGCCTTGAATACCTCGATCAGGCGCTCGTATTCGGCACGATTGTCGTCGATGCCCTTGAGCTTGTAGCGCGCTGAGCCGAAGGCACCGCCGGGCGTGTGCATGAGAGCCGCGATCGCCGCTGCGCTTTCCTTGCTCGTGTCGATCATGTCCTCCGTCAGTGCTCCGATGATGCCGTTGCGGCCGGCATAGACGTTGGCGATCTTGTCCTTGTGCTTGCGGGCCGTCTCGATGACACCGCAGGCGGTCGCGTTGATGACGGCTGTGACGCCACCCGATTGGGCGTAGAAGGCGTTCGGGGCAGGCATAGAAATTCCTCGTGCTGTGGTGGGAAAGGAATGGAGGATACCGCGCATTGACCTCTTTGTCCTTTGCGGGTAGCGTACTTCGCCCCGAACACATCCGAGAGAATTCGTCATGCGTATCGTACTGCTCGGCGCCCCCGGTTCCGGCAAAGGAACCCAGGCCAAGAAACTCATGGCTGACAGAAATATTCCGCAGGTTTCGACAGGCGATATGCTGCGCGAAGCGGTTGCCGAGGGCACGCGCTTCGGGCTCAAGGCGAAGTCGATTATGGAGTCAGGTGCGCTGGTGCCGGACGAAGTCGTTCTCGGCATCATCAGCGAGCGCATCAGCCGCAGCGACGCAGAGGAGGGTTTCATCCTGGACGGCTTTCCGCGGACGACGCAACAGGCCCTCGACCTCGAGGATTTGCTCGATCAAATGGGAACGCCGCTCGACCGGGCCGTTTTGATGGACGTGGATTTCGATATCCTGCTGAAGCGCCTGACCGGGCGCCGGACCTGCTCAAAGACCGGTAAGCTGCTCAATATCTATTTCTCGCCACAGGAAGAAATCGACGAGTGCACCGCGGCCGGTGGCGAACTGATTCAGCGTGAGGACGACAACGAGGAGACGATTGCCAATCGTCTCGCAGTCTATCGTGAGAACACCGAGCCGCTGATCGATTTTTATCGCAACCGCGGCAAGCTCGCGACCGTCGATGCCGAAGGACCGATCGACGAGGTCTACGAACGGCTCAAGGCCGCGCTCGCATAGCATAGAAGGGGTCGTCAGGATCAGCCACGAACCCGTCGGGCCTGACGTCGCTACTCCAACAGCTCGGCAAGGTCGTTGCCGACGATTTCTGCTCGCCAGCCATCGAACAGTCGCGAATCGCGATCGCCACCGACAATCACTGCCGACAGTTCCCGCTTTGACGCCAGCGTCTCTGCCGCGATATCGAGCTCGGCTGCGCATGCGGCTACGCGCGACTGCATCTCCTTGAGTATTCCCTTTTGCCGCTCGTCGGGCGGGCCGGGCGGCTCATAGCTGCGACTGTCGCCGGCCGACTTACGGACGGCCTCGAGAAGCTCGTGCCCGGCCCGTTTGACGAGTTTCGGCGGCAGCTCCTCGATCTCGGCCAGGCGCTGTTCCGATTCCGGCAGGTTCCAGGCGATGTCGAGCAGGACGCTGTCCCGCAGGATCCACTGGCGCGGCCGATCGCGCCGCACGGCCTCGGCCTCGCGCCATTCCGCGAGCCGCGCCGCGGCAGCCCGTTTGCGGCCGCGAAAATTGCGGGCTCCCTTCAGACGGTCAATCGCCTCGCCCTCGGCAACCTCGTACAGGGCCGGATCGAGCAACCGTCCGGCGTCTTCCCGGGCCCACTCGAGCCGGCCTTTTTCTTCGAGGCGATCGGTCAGGATCTCGTAGGCAGGCAGCAGGTATTCCACGTCTTCGGCAGCGTACTCGAGGTACTCGTCACGCAACGGCCGCTTGCTCCAGTCTGCGCGCGTGTGGGACTTGTGAATCTCGACGTCGAAGAGTTCCCTGACGAGGCCGGCATAGCCCATCTGGGCCGGCATGCCGAGCAGCGCCGCGGCAATCTGGGTGTCGAATATCGCGGCCGGCATCGTGCCTGCAGTCTGGTAGATCACCTCGATGTCCTGACGCGCCGAGTGCAGTACCCAGTCGCGAGCCAGCAGTGCATCCCAGAACGCATCGACGCCGTGTCCGGAAAGCGGGTCCGCACACCAGATCGACTCGGGTGATGCGATCTGCACGAGGCACAGCTGGGCGAAATACGTGCGTTCCCGCATGAACTCCGTGTCCACGGCGAGCAGCGCGTGCCGGCGGAGCTCGTCAGCCAGCGAATCGGGCTCGTCAACAAACTGAAATCGAGGCATCAAAAGAGGTTACCATGCACGCAGCATGCTGGCTCTGCTGGAAACCCTGTTCGATATCATTCGCCTGCGCAAGGGACCGGACGCGCTACCTTACTCCTGGGCCCGGGGCCTGTTCATCCTGATACTGTGGGTGATCGCGGGGTTTGCGATCACGCTGACAACGCCGGAGATGAACGACCGGGACTTCCTGGTCGCGATGCTGACGAGTGTCACGGGCCTGGCCTGTTATGCCGCGGTCATCGTGCTGAGCGGCAAGACGCCGCGACTCCTGCAGACCGTCACCGCTATTTTCGGCTGCGGTGCAATGCTCAGTCTCCTCTCGGTCGTGGTGGACGTTGCGCTCGCGACCTTTCTCAGCGGCGATGCGACGAATATCATCGTGACCCTGATACTGCTGTGGTCGGTACCGGTCGAGGGGCATATCATCGCGCGTGCGCTAGACCGGCACTGGTACGTCGGTATCCTGATCGCGATGGCCGTCTTCATATTCCAGTTGTACCTGTTCGCCTTGCTGAATCCGGATCCTGCCACCTGAACGCCTATGCATATACACATACTCGGAATCTGCGGAACTTTCATGGGGGGCGTCGCCGCTCTTGCACGGGCGGCCGGGCACGAGGTGACGGGCTGCGATCGCAATGTCTATCCACCCATGAGTACGCAGCTCCGGAAACTCGGCATCGAGATCCACGAGGGGCTCGATGCCGGACAGCTCGACGTCGATCCCGATTGCGTGGTCGTCGGCAACGTCATGACGCGAGGCATCGAGGTCGTCGAAGCCATGCTCGATCGCGGCATGCCCTATCGATCCGGACCGCAATGGCTCGCCGAGAATGTCTTGCAGGACCGTCATGTGCTCGCAGTCGCCGGTACGCACGGCAAGACCACGACGGCGAGCATGCTCGCCTGGATACTGGAGGAAGCCGGCCGCAAGCCCGGTTTCCTGATTGGCGGCATTCCCGCAAATTTCGGGCTTTCGGCGCGCTTCGGCGAGTCGGAATACTTCGTGGTCGAGGCTGACGAGTACGATACGGCGTTCTTCGACAAGCGCGCCAAGTTCGTCCACTACCGGGCGCGGACGCTCGTCCTCAACAACCTCGAGTACGACCATGCCGACATATACACGGATATGGATGCCATTCTCTGGCAGTTCCACCAGCTGCTGCGCACGGTTCCCGGCGCGGGCCGCATCGTCATGAACGGCGCGGACGCCAACCTCAGGCGGCTCGTCGAGCAGGGGTGCTGGACGCCGGTCGAGACGTTCGGCACGACCGACGATGCCGACTGGAGCGGTGGGTTCACCGACAAGGTGGAACGTCATATCCGCATCCGGGGGCCGGGAGACCGGGCCGCCGAGGTCCGTTGGCGACTGGGTGGCATCCACAATCTTGAAAATGCCGTCGCCGCCGTCGCCGCGGCCTCATCGGCCGGCATCCCTGTCGAGCAGGCTGTCGCGGCCATGTCCCATTTCGAGGGCGTCAAACGGCGCATGGAGCGCACGGCGACGGTTGCGGATATCGCCATCTACGACGATTTTGCGCATCATCCGACCGCGATCCTCAAGTCGATCCGGTCGATGCGCAACCGTTTTCCCGGACACCGTGTGCTCGTCGCCATCGAACCGCGTTGCAACACGATGAAGATGGGTGTGCACAGCGACACGCTCGCCGACTCGCTGGCCGATGCGGATCTGGTCTGGATGTTCCGGCCTCCCGACGTTGGCGATGACTTCGAGGCGAGCCTCGAGCCGCTCGGAGACAGGTTGCGCCTGTTCGACGACTACGATCGGCTGGTCAACGACATGTCGCTCAAGGTGCAGGGCGGTGACCACGTGGTCTTCATGAGCAACGGCGGGTTCGGGTCGGCGCGACAGACCCTGACGGCGCTGCTGCAGCGTACCCGCAGCTCATGACGTTCTCTCGTGCGGGCGAACCCGGGCGCCGCCGGCTATAGTAGACCTATGCAGGTACCGCTTTTCCCACTGAATACCGTGCTGTTCCCGGGCGGGCCGTTGCCCCTCAGGATTTTCGAGCCTCGCTATCTCGACATGATCAGTGCCTGCA
>JARRMH010000099.1:0-7583 GCA_037386205.1 Woeseiaceae bacterium
CCGAGACAACGGCGGACGACGAGAAAGCGGCTTCGGACGAAGCCGAGGACAAGGCGGAGGACAAGTAATGGCAATCACTGCATCCCTGGTAAAGGAGCTGCGCGAGCGTACCGGCGCCGGCATGATGGAGTGCAAAAAGGCACTCGTCGAAGCCGACGGTGATCTCGACGCTGCCGCAGAGGCGCTGCGCAAAGCCGGCGCTGCGAAAGCGGACAAGAAGGCCGGTCGCGTGGCCGCGGACGGTCGTGTCGTGATTCGACAGGAGGGCGGCAAGGCCGTCATCGTCGAGGTCAATTCGGAAACTGATTTTGTCGCGAAGGACGAGAACTTCATCGCCTTTGCGGACGCCGTTGCGGCAGCCGTGCTGGCGGCCGGCGAGACGGACGTCACCGCGCTTGCGTCGCAGTCGCTCGAGGATGGCCGCAGTGTCGAGGCGGCCCGCACGGAACTCGTGCAGAAGGTGGGCGAGAATATTTCTGTGCGCCGCGCACAGATCGTCACGTCGAGCGGCCCGCTGAGCACGTACACTCACGGTGCGCGTATCGGCGCGATCGTCGCGCTGGAAGGCGGCGACGAAGAACTGGCCCGGGACATCGCGATGCACGTGGCTGCAATCAATCCCGTTTGCGTTGACGAGTCCGGTGTACCGGCCGAGACGCTGGAGCGAGAGAAGCGTATCTTCACCGAACAGGCGAACGAATCGGGCAAGCCGGCCGAGATCGTCGAAAAGATGGTAACGGGGCGCGTCGCCAAGTTCCTGAAGGAGATCACCCTCGTCGGCCAGCCGTTCGTGAAGGATCCCGATATAACTGTAGGCAAGCTCCTTAAGGACGCCGGCGCGACGGTCACGGCATTTGTTCGTTTCGAAGTCGGCGAAGGCATCGAGAAGAAGGAAGACAACTTCGTCGAAGAGGTAATGTCGCAGGTGCAGGGCGCCAGTTGACAGCCAGGATCGGGCGGCTGCCAGTGTCGCTATGGCCGACGCCCGACGGGTCAGGTTCAGCAGCGCGTTTCCACGGGAGTTAGTGCATGAATGACAGTCCGGTTCGATACCGTCGCGTTTTGCTGAAACTCAGCGGCGAGGCGCTGATGGGTGAGCTGGACTACGGCATCGAGCCGAAAGTCATCAAGCGCATTGCAGGCGAAATCGCAACGGCTCGCAAGACGGGAGTGGAAATCGCGATCGTCGTCGGCGGCGGCAACATCTTCCGCGGTGCCGGGCTCGCCGGTGCCGGCATGGACCGGGTCACGGCCGATCACATGGGTATGCTGGCCACGGTCATGAATGCTTTGGCAATTCAGGACGCGCTCGAGTCGTGCGACGTGCACGCGCGCGTCATGTCCGCCCTGCGGGTCAACGCCGTTTGCGAGGATTACATCCGACGGCGTGCGATTCGGCACCTCGAAAAAGGGCGCGTGGTCATCCTGGCGGCGGGGACCGGCAACCCGTTTTTCACGACCGACACGGCGGCGAGCCTGCGCGCGATCGAAATAGGCGCCGACGTGTTGCTCAAGGCGACCAAGGTCGATGGCGTCTATGACGCCGATCCGGCCACCCATCCGGATGCCAGGCGCTTCGAATCCGTGTCGTACGATCAGGTCATTGTGGATAAACTCGGTGTCATGGATGCGACCGCTATCGTCATGTGCCGCGACAACGACTTGCCGCTGCGCGTATTCGATCTCACGCGCACCAATGCGCTCGTACAGGCGCTTGCTGGCGACGAGGTCGGGACGCTCGTATCCTCCTGAGTGATCCGCGTCGGTTCAGTTACAAAAAAGAGGACAGAAATCGTGTTGGATGAGATCATGAAAGACGCAGGTTCGCGCATGTCGAAGAGCGTCGCATCGCTGAAGTCGGACCTCACCAAGATTCGTACCGGTCGTGCGCATACCAGCCTGCTCGATCACATTACGGTCGAGTACTACGGCAGCCAGGTACCGCTCAACCAGGTATCGAATGTCGGAGTCGAAGACGCACGCACGCTGACCATAACGCCGTGGGAAAAAGACATGGTTGCGGTCATCGAGAAGGCCATCATGACGTCCGACCTCGGTCTCAACCCGGCGACGGCGGGTACCGTGATCCGCGTTCCTCTGCCGCCGCTGACAGAAGAACGCCGCAAGGACATGATTCGTGTCGTGCGGCAGGAGGCCGAGGGAGGCCGAATCGCGATCCGCAACGTTCGCCGTGATGCCATGCACGACGTCAAGGAACTCCTCAAGGAAAAGATGATTGGCGAAGACGAGGAGCGCAAAGCCGAGGCCGAAATCCAGCAGATCACGGACAAGTATATTGCCGAGATCGACGAGGTCCTCGCCGCCAAAGAAGCGGAACTCATGGAGATATAACGGGCTTCCGTGAGCTTTATCGTGCCGGATGCCACCGACAACATACCCGTGCATGTTGCCGTCATCATGGACGGCAACGGCCGCTGGGCGAAGCAGCGCGGCAAGCCTCGCCGCGCAGGCCACCGGGCCGGTGTGCGAGCCGTGCGCGCGACCGTCGAGGCGGCCGCCGAGCGGGGCGTCCGTCACCTGACGCTGTTTGCATTCAGCAGTGAGAACTGGCGTCGGCCGGCCGACGAGGTCGGCAGTCTGATGACCCTGTTTCTCGAGGCGCTGCGACGGGAAGTCGATGAGCTGCATCGTAATGATGTGAAGCTCAGATTCGTCGGCGCGATCGATCAGTTGGACGATGGTCTCCGGCGCAAGATGGCTGCCGGAGAGGAGAAAACGGCCGGCAACACGGGATTGTGCCTGCAGGTCGCCGTGGCCTATGGCGGACGCTGGGACATCGTGCAGGCGACAAAAGCGCTGGCCGGCCGGGTGGCGGACGGCGAACTTGGGCCCGACGAGATCAACGCTGAAATGCTCGCGGCGGAGCTGCAACTGGCCGATACGCCCGATCCCGACCTGATGATACGGACGGGCGGCGAGCAGCGAATCAGCAATTTCCTGTTGTGGAACCTGGCTTACTCCGAACTCTGGTTCACCGATGTCCTGTGGCCGGACTTCGACAAGGCCGAGTTCGACAAGGCGCTGCAAGCCTTCGCGCACAAGCAAAGACGTTACGGGTATACGGGTGACCAGGTAGAGGCAGCGCAATGCTGAAGATTCGGTTTATAACGGCTATCGCCGCGCTGGTGTTTATCGCGATCGTCCTCTTCGCCCTGCCCCGTGCCTGGGCAGAAGTGGTCATCGGGCTGCTGATGATCGCGGGTGCCTGGGAATGGTCGGGGTTCCTCGACAATGGCCGCACCGGGGTGCGAATTGCCTACACATTGCTCGTGGCGATCTGTATCGCCCTCGCACACACGCTTTCCCCTGCCCACGCCATGATCGTGCTCGAGATCGCCTGTGCCTGGTGGCTGGTCGCATTTCTCTGGGCCCTGCGCTTTCCGACCGGGATACCGACCGGTGTGCGCTGGGTGTGCGGCCTGCTCGTGATCGTGCCCCTGTTCGTTGCGCTGTATACGCTGCTGCGCCTCGGCGTCGAGTACCTGATCATGACGCTGCTGATCGTCTGGATGGCCGACGGCGGGGCGTATTTTGCGGGCAAGGCCTTCGGTCGCGTCAAGCTGGCTCCGGCGATCAGTCCCGGCAAGACATGGGAGGGCGTCATCGGGGGATTGATTCTCGTGGCGGCGCTCGCCACCGCGGTGGCCCTCTGGCAGGACATCAGCGTCGTCACGCTGGTGCCTTTCTGTATCGCGGTCGCGGCTATTTCGGTCGTCGGAGACCTGACGGTCAGCATGTTCAAGCGAACGGCCGGCATCAAGGACAGCGGCTCGCTGTTCCCCGGCCACGGCGGCGTGCTGGACCGGATCGACTCGGTCGCCGCCGCGGCGCCGCTTTTCGCCCTGGGGCTCGGCTGGCTGAGGATTGCGGCATGAGGCATTCAGAGACCGTTCATGGTATGCCTGCTAAGCTATTGTGCAAAGCTGCGGGAACTGCGGCTAAATGTATGAGTCAACAAAGAAATCATGGGTAGTGCAATAATCAACCTGTTGTCCTTCGTCGTGGCGATCAGCCTGCTGGTCGCGATCCACGAGTTCGGGCATTACATCGTGGGCCGCTGGGCCGGGATGAAGGTATTGCGCTTTTCGATCGGTTTCGGCAAGCCGATCTGGTCCCGGCGCGGCGGCAAAGACGACACGGAATACTGTATCGCGAGCATACCGCTCGGGGGCTACGTTCGTTTTCTCGACAGCCGCGAGGGACCGGTAGCGCCCGAGGATCAGGGCCGCGCGTTCAATCATCGCCCGATTGCGCAACGCATCGCCGTGCTCTTTGCCGGGCCACTGTTCAATTTCCTGTTTGCGATTCTTGCCTACTGGGTCCTGTTCATGCCGGGTGTGATGGTCCTGAAACCGGCGATCGGGGCAGTTGAACCCGGCTCCTATGCCGATCGTGCGGGACTCGAGTTCGGCGACAAGATCACGGCTGTCGACGGACAGGAGGTCAACGACTGGGAAACGACGCTCGTCGCTATCCTCGATACGATGGTTGCGACCGGTTCCGTGCCCCTGTCGATCGAGGACCAGCGCGGCAGCCAGCGCCGGGCGACGATCGAAGTCGGCAGCGATGCGACTCGCCTGACAGAGCCGGGCGTGCTGTTCGATGGCCTGGGTTTCGAGGTCTGGCAGCCGCCCGCGGTCATCGGCGGTCTCACCGCCGGCAAGGCAGCCGAGCGTGCCGGACTTGCGCCCGGTGACCGCATCACGGCGATCGACGACGAACCGGTGCAGTCCTGGAACGACCTGCTCGCCATCGTCCAGTCGCGCCCGGGCGAAGCCGTCGAGGTCGACTACGTACGCGACGGCGCCACGGCATCGGTGGACCTCGTGCTCGGCGAGGACGGCACGGGCGACGACCGACGGGGCGTCATCGGCATCGAACTGGCGGACACGTGGGAAGACTACTATTTCCTGCGCACCTACTCGCCGGTCGAGTCATTGTCGGCAGCCGTTGACAAGACCTGGACGTCGACGCTGTTCACGGTGCGCATGCTGGCCCGCATGGTGACCGGCGACGTATCGATAAAGAATATCTCCGGGCCGATCAACATTGCGCAGTTCGCCGGCGAATCGGCCGAACGCGGCTTCAGCTACTTTCTCGGGTTCCTCGCCATCATCAGCATCAGCCTGGGCGTACTCAACCTGTTGCCGATCCCGGTCCTCGACGGTGGCCAGATCGTCTACCAGCTTGCTGAACTCGTCAAAGGCAGCCCGTTGACCGAGAGGGCGCAGATTCTCGGCCAGCAGATCGGCATACTCGCGCTGCTCCTGCTGATGAGTTTTGCCTTCTACAACGACATTGCGCGCATCCTGGGCTAACCGGGCAGGGACGGATCGATTTACGGATGAGACACTCCTTATTTGCACTGCTGATTTTGTGGCCGCTGGCCGCGCTCGCCGCCGACGAGTTCGTCGTACGTGACATGCGCGTGGAAGGCCTGCAACGCATCTCCGAAGGTACCGTGTTTAATTACCTGCCGATTAACGTCGGCGACACGGTCGACTCGGTGCGCATCGGCGAAGCGATTCGGGCCCTGTATTCGCAGGAGCTGTTCGACGACATCGAAATGCGGCGCGACGGCGATACCCTCATCGTGGTCGTCCGCGAGCGGCCGTCGATCGAGAGCTTCAATATCGAAGGCAACAAGGACATCAAGACCGAGGACCTGACCGATTCTTTGCGTTCTGTCGGTCTCGCTCGCGGGCGCACGTTCGATCGCTCGGTCCTCGAGAACGTGGCCATGTTCCTGCGCGAGCAGTACTACGATCGTGGCAAGTACGGAGTCCAGATCGACACCGAGATCCAGGAGCGCCCGAACAACACGGTTCGTATCCAGATCGACGTCAAGGAGGGCGAACGCGCAAGGATCCGGCAGGTGAACATCGTCGGCAACGACACCTTCGACGAAGACGAGATACGCGAGGGCTTCACGCTCGATACGGCCAACTGGCTCTCCTGGATCCGTCAGGACGATCGCTACGCGAAAGAGTCGCTGGAGGGCGATCTCGAGACGCTGCGTTCGTTTTACATGGACCGGGGCTATGCCGACTTCAAGGTCGAATCGACGCAAGTCGCCATCTCGCCGAACAAGAAAGACATCTTCGTGACGATCAACATCGAGGAAGGCGACGTGTACACGATCTCCGACGTCAAGCTCGTCGGCGAGATGGTCGTCAACGAGGCCCTCCTGAATCGCTTCGTGCTGGCGCAGCCCGGGTCGATTTTTAACCAGAACCTGTTGACGCAATCAGCCGAACTGATGACGTTCCGTCTCGGCCAGGAAGGTTACGCCAATGCCGAGATCGAGCCGGTGCCGGAACTGGACCGCGAGAACAAGGAAGCGTCGATCACGTTCTACGTGAACCCGCAAAACCGTGTGTACGTGCGCAACATCAATTTCAACGGCGTGGACCAGGTGGACGACGAAGTGTTCCGGCGCGAGATGCGGCAGCTCGAAGGGGCATACCTTTCGAATACGCTGGTCGACCGGTCCAAGATCAGGCTGCAGCGTCTGCCGTTCGTGGAGGCAGTCGAAGTCAACAATGCGCCGGTACCGGGCAGCCCCGATCTCGTCGACGTCGATTTCGACATCGAGTACCGCATGCCGGGCCAGTTCTCCGGCGGTATCGGCTACTCGGAATCGCAGAAGATCATGCTCAACGGCAGCATCGTCCATACCAATTTCCTCGGTACGGGTGAGCGGGTCGCCATTGAACTCAACTCGGGCCGGTATCAGAAGCTGTACAGCGTGTCGCACTCGGACCCGTACCGCACGATGGACGGTGTGCGCCGGACGATCAGTCTGAATTACCGCGATATCACGCAGTTCACGTCGGCGGCGTCCGATTTCTCGACGACCAGCGCCGGTGCCACGATCGACTACGGGTACCCGATCTCGGAATTCCAGACACTGTCGTTCGGTGCAACATTCCAGCATTCGGAGCTCATCGCATCCTCGAGCAGCACCCAGCAGGCCCAGGATTGGGTCTTGAATAACGGCAATCCCTACATCGAGGGCCAAAGTTTCTCGGGCACCATCTATGGCACCGAGTTCGATACCATCGAGCTGATTGCCGGCTGGACGTATGACAGCCGCAACCGCGCGCTGTTTGCGAATCGCGGCAGCCGCCAGCAACTGTTTCTCTCGATGGCCGTACCCGGCAGTGAAGTGGAGTATTACCAGGCGAGATACAGCTACACGAAGTACGTGCCGTTGTGGAGCGACAAGTGGACGCTCAGGATCAACGCGGAGCTCGGGATCGGCGAAGCGCTTGGCGACACGACGGCGCTGCCACCCTACAAACAATTTTACGGTGGCGGACCCCAGTCGGTTCGTGGCTTCAAGGAGTCCTACCTCGGGCCACGCGACAGCTATGGGCGCCCTTATGGCGGGAACATGTTGGTTGCCAGTCAGGTAGAGCTTATACTTCCGTTGCCGGACAAGTGGGCGAGCCAGGCGCGCGCCAGTCTTTTCTACGACGTCGGCAACGTGTTCAACACGGGCGAGGTCGCGTTTACCGATAAACTCGGATCCCCGCTCGAATACAAGCCGGACTTCGACG
>JARRMH010000100.1:0-7453 GCA_037386205.1 Woeseiaceae bacterium
CCGTGTTATTGCTCATGAGCGGCCACCCGATTGCCGACGAACCACACGCGCCCGTCATCGTCGAAGAACAAGGATGGATCGATCCCCGGAGCATTCTCCAGCCAGAAAGGCTCCGACCAAGGCCCGGTTGGGTCCGTAGCGGTAACGATGAAATTGCCCGCTTTTGTCTTTCCATCTACCAGGGTGTTGATCACATAAAACACACCCTCCGAAAAGCGGATGGTCGGCGCGTACAGACCGACAGAAGGACGTATGTTGTCGAGGGGCAGTTGCGACGGACGGTCCAAGACGTGCCCTATTTGGCGCCAATGAACCAGATCGCGGCTATGGAAGATCGGCAGTCCGGGAAAGTATTCGAATGTTGATGTGACCAGATAGAAATCGTCCCCAACCCGGCATATGGAGGGATCTGGATAAAAACCTGGCAGGATAGGGTTACGAAAAATCCTAGGCATCGGGCTATCACACCTCCTCGCGGATTGGCTCATGAAACTTTACGATCTAGAGTTTCCTCTGTCCCGCTGTACAAGTGGCACTTGACGAGCACTTGGTCAACGTACACCTCGTCCGGTATTTCTCCCCTACACCGTTCCATCACTTGAGGGCATCTTCCCGCAAACCTGCACCCTTGTCTCAAGTATTCTTCGTATTCTACGTCTGAGAGTTTGACCGCGCCGCTCCACCGTCTCTTTGGATCTGCTTCAGGGATCGATTCTCGAAGAAGTTTGGTGTATGGATGTTTGGGGTCCATCAACACCCGTTCCACAGGCCCCATTTCGACGATATTCACTCTGAACATTATGGCGATTCGATCGCTCATATAGTAGGCCGTTGCCAGATCGTGGGTAATGTATAGCACACTTACGTTGAACTCTTCCTTGAGCTTCTTGAACAGGTTTACGATCGACATTCTCAGGGAAGCATCGACCATCGAGACCGGTTCGTCCGCGATCAGGAGGGTTGGGTTTGTCAGCAGGGCCCGGGCGATGGAAATCCTCTGTAGCTGCCCTCCGGAGAATTCGCTTGGGTACTTGCCGGCAAATTCCTCATAGGACAGGCCTACGGCATTCAACTTGTCACTGATCAGTTTGATTGCCTCGCCGTCGCTGCCGGCCAGCTTGTAGTTTTGGACGGTTTCAAAGAAATATCGATCGACCGTCCTCAAGGGATTGAATGTCTTGAAGGGGTCCTGGAAGATCGCCTGGATGTCTTGGGTGCCCCGGCCCTTCTTGTTCTTGGCGTACTCGACGGCCCTGCCCTCGTGCAGGATGGTGCCGGAGGTTGGCTCCTCAAAGCCAAGGATCATTCGGGCAGCCGTAGTTTTTCCACAGCCGCTCTCACCGGCCAGAGCAAAGATCTCAGCTGGTTTGATGTAAAAGGAAACATGGTCGGTGGCCGTAATCCGGATCCTCGAGATGATACTGCCCAAGGTAAACACTTTCGTCAACTGGTCGACTTCGATGAGCTTGTCCATCTCGGTTCTATCTCTCTCTGGCCAGCCAGCACGCGACGCGGTGGCTACTTGCCACGGCGACCAGGGGCGGCATCTGTTCTATACAGGTCTCCAGAGTATCGGGGCACCTGAGGTGAAAGGGACAGCCGCTGGGCAGATCCATCAGCGAGGGCGGGCTGCCGGGTGCGCTGGTGCGGGCCGTTTTGTCCCCGAACTTTGGCAGCGACTGGATCAAATACCGGGTGTAGGGGTGGAGGGGGTTGCCAAAGATCTCCTCGGTTGTCGCTTCTTCGATGATCTTGCCGGCGTACATAATGGCCACCCGATCCGCGATATTGGCCTGCACACCCATGTCATGAGTGACCAGGATGATCGTATTCCCCAGTCTCTGCTGGATGTCCCTGAGAAGTTGCACCACTCCCCGTTGCACCACGACGTCCAGCGCCGTGGTGGGCTCATCGGCGATCATGATGCGCGGTTTCAGCAACGCCGCCAGGGCGATCGTGACCCGTTGTCGCATGCCGCCGGACAACTGGTGGGGATAGGCGTCCAGGAGCTTACGTGGCAGTCCCAGCTCGGCCATATGTCCCGCGGCGATCTTGAAGGCATCCGCTCTTGTCTTGCCGGTTACGTGGCTGGAGATGAAATCCTGGTACGTCTCTTTCAACTTGGTCACAGGGTTGAGAACGCTCATCGAGCCCTGCGGAATGTAGGCAATATATTCCCAGCGCAGTCTTCTCTTTTCCTCTGCGCTGAGCATAAAGACATCGATCTCTTCACCGGGTACACGGTAATAGACCGTTCCACCCATCAGCCGCAAGGGGGGCTCGATGGCGCCATAGAGTGCCTTCAGCAGCGTCGTCTTGCCGCAGCCGCTCTCGCCGGCGATCCCGTAGACCTCGTTCTCCCGGATGTTGAGATCAACCTCGTTGACCGCCTTCACCACCTTCTGGACGCCATGAACGTCGAGCACGTAGAAGGCTTTCAGCCCCTCGGTCCTGAGGATCGGGGGTTCGGTGTTGAGGATCGGCCACTCGCCCATGAAGGTCGTTTTTACCATGACACCCTCACTCTGCCCCGACGCGTTGGACCCGCGTCCGGGGATCCAGGTATTCGCTGACGCTGACCGACATCCAGTACAGCGCCACAAACAGCAGGACCGACAGGACGACGGGCGTCAACACCCACCACCAGCGCCCGAGCAGGATCGCGTGATAGTTGATCGCCCAGTAGAGCATCGTGCCCAAGGTGGGAATCAGGACATTCGTCAGGCCGAGGATGGCGAGCGTCATCTCCAACCCGATCGCCCAGGCCATGTTGTTGATCAGGGTTGAGAACACCAGGGGCATCGCGTACGGCATATATTCGTTCAGGACCAGGGGCAACGTCCTCGCCCCTGAGAGAATCGCGGTTTCGGTGAACTCGCGTGTACGAAGACTGAGGATCAGCGAGCGGATGACCCGCGCATCCCAGGCCCAGCCGAACAGCGCAAGGAGGAGCCCCAATGTGACGAGGTTCATGCTTGCTCGCACCAGCATCGCCATCAGGACGATGATGAGGAACAACGGGATCACGAGCAGGCTGTCGCTGATAAACATCAGGACCCTATCCGTGTTTCCTCCCTTGTAACCAGCGATCATTCCGAACAGAACCGCGATGATGCGAGACACTACGCCCGCGATCAGCGCGACGATCACCGAGTTCCGCACGGCGAACGAGGCGGTCCAAAAGATGTCCTGTCCGTTGGAATCGGTTCCCAGGAGATGCGCCCGCGATGGCCTCAGGTCCCGCGGCACGACGTGCCACAGGGTCGGGTCATACGGCGCAAAGAAGGAGAGGCACGCGAAGATGAGCAACGCACACAGCACGCAAAAGCTCACCGCGAACCTGTAATCCCTGAAAAGATCTCGGAACACCTTCACGATGATGTGCTCCTCACATGTACCTGACCCTTGGATCAAAGAGGGGATAAAGGAGATCCAGGACGAGAATCGCTGTCGTGATGGCTATAATCGAGAGGGCCGTGATGCCCAGGATCAGGTTATAGTCCCCGTTGACGATGGCATTGTAGAGCAAGCCGCCGAGTCCGGGGTAGGAGAAGACGATCTCAGTGATCAGGGCCCCGCTAAAGATCTGTCCAAGCGCCAATGCCAGCGCGGTGATCTGCGGCAGCATGGCGTTTCGTATCACGTATCTCGACACGATCCTGTCTTCTTTGACACCGCCAAGCTGAGCGTATTGCACGAAATCCTCGGCATTGACGTTCTGCACTATGAGCTTCATCGTCTGGAACCAGATCGCCCCGCCGAGGATGGTGAGCGACAGCGCCGGGAGAAACGAATGCCAGAGCACATCCTTGATGAAGGGCCAATTGAGCGCGACCTTGCGGCCGATCCCGATGCCGCCGGAAGTCGGGAACCACTTGATGGCCCAGGCGAACATGAGGAGGAGCGCGAAGGCGAAAATGTAATACGGCAGCGGCCGGATGACCATGGAGACACCATCGAGCGCCCGCGACCAGCGCTTGCGGTTGTAGTAGCCGGCCAACCCTCCGATGAGGTTGCCGCCGGTCCAAGAGATGACCGTCGTGACAAACAATAGGCCGAGCGTCCACGGGAGCGCTGCCGCGATCAGCTCGCTCACGGGCGCCGGAAACTGGAAGAAGGAAACCCCAAAGTCTGCATGCAGCAATCTCCGCCAGAACGCGCCGTATTGCTGGAGCAGCGACCCTTCGAGTCCGTACAGTTCGGTGAGATCGGCGACCATCTGATCGATCGTGGCGGGGTCCACGCTCGACCCGCGCGCTTGCAGCGCCGCGACCGTCTGCACGACGGGATCGTTGGGCAGGAAGCGGGGGATGAAAAACACGGCCGTGATCCCCAGGAAGATGACCAGAAAGTACTGAATGAGCCGCGGTATCAGATAGCGCTTAAGGAATGTCAAGGCCGTCTCCTCATCTGTTTCGCCAGCCGCAATAGATGGAGAGGATGAGCCCCCAGGCGGGCGCCTGCCCGCCCGGGGAGGTTGGAATTTGTTATCCTGCGGACTATTTCCCAGTCGGTTCCAGGAAAGGCATCATGTACTTGAAGGGACCCCAGTGCTGGTAAGGCTGGGTGTAGGGGTTCTCACTGCCGGGCCAGTTGGTCCAGTAGTACTGGTCCCAGGCGATGAAGCCGATATAGCCGAAGGTCGGAATGCCCGGCATCTCTGTGACGGCGATCTTGAGACCCTCGGTGCCGGCGGCTACCACCGCCTCATAGTTGGCGGGGTCGGTCTCGCGCAACACCTTGATGGCGGCATCCATCTCCGGGCTCGACCAGCGGCCGGGGTGCCCGGCGGGCACCTCGCCGATCGGCCGGATGTACGCCGAGTTCCAGTGATCGAGCACACGATAGAGGTCAGGACCGGCGCCCCAGGGCTCCTGGGCCGGCCAATCGCTCGACACCTCAAAGTCGCCGGTGTTGTAGAGATCCGCCCGCGCTTCCGTGGGGTAGGGCGACGCATCAATGCCGAACTTTTGCCACTGCTGAGCCGCGGCCACGGCATTGCGCGATCCCATGTCGGTCGTCAGGTCGGTGTCGGTCAAGATCTCGATCTTCCACGGCGTGCCGTCCGGCAGAAGCCATTTGCCATCGGCATCCCTCGAGAAGCCGTTCTTGATGAGCAGTTTCTCGGCGACGTCGGGCGCGTACTTCCACCATCCGATTCCAAACGCCTTCTTTATGTATTCAGGATCTTCGGAGAAGACATAGCCCCGCCCCTTGGCGTAGTCGACGACCCGCAGCGGCGCCTCCGGGTCGTACGGCTTGAACGTCTCGCCGTTGCCCAGGTCCAACGTGAACTCTTTCAGCCAATCCTGCATCGGCTCGATAAAGTCCTGGGGGTAGGAACCGAGTGAGGGGATGTGGACTGGACTCATGGCCCCGGCGCCGTCAACGGCCACGCCGATATACTCCGCGATGTCAATCGCCAGGGTGAGCGCCCAGCGGACTTCGCGGTTGTCGTACGGCGGCACCGTCACGTTGAAGGCGATGCCGGTGATGGCCGGGTCGTTATTTACGACCCAGGGGTAGCTTAGCTGATAGGCCCGAGAGGTGTCGGACTGCGCCAATATCGCCTTGAGCCCATCCGAAGAGAGGTTCACGACGTCGGCTTCATGGTTCAACTGGGCGAGGATCTTGGCACCTTCATTGGCAAACTGCTGGTACACGACGTACTGGGGCTTGGGCTCGCCGTAGAGGATCCCCGTCGGGCTCTTGTCCCAGTCGGCTCGCTTCTCCCACACAGTCCAGAACCCTTGCGGATCGAAGCTGTGCAGCTTGTACGCACCGGTGCCGACGAATGGGTTGAACTCGAAGGTGACCGGATCTTCCACCCCTTCGAAGATGTGTTTCGGCATGATCCAGGTGCAGCCCCAGCGATCAAGGAAGGTCGTGTGGAACCGCGAGTTCGGCTTTGTGAGCTCGAAGACGACCGTGTAGTCGTCAGGAGCAGATACGGATTTGACGGCGTCAACAAAGAGGGGATGCGCGTTGAACCCCTCGTATTCCATGAGGGTCTCGACCGTGAAGACCACGTCAGCCGACGTGAAGGGCTCGCCGTCATCCCACGCGACTCCCTGCCGGAGCGGGATCTCCAGGCGAGTGAAGTCTTCGTTGTACTTCGGATCGCCATCGGCAAGCCCGTTGATGATCTTGCCGGTGGCGAAATCAACCGACCACAGCGGCTCGTTTGCCAGGGTCTGCATGCCGCGATCGC
Organism: Woeseiaceae bacterium; assembly: GCA_037386205.1. GTDB lineage: Bacteria > Pseudomonadota > Gammaproteobacteria > Steroidobacterales > Woeseiaceae > UBA1847. Next base: position 6,212 of record JARRMH010000100.1, read on the forward strand.
GCCACTTCCAGCCGACCCATTCGTTAAAGTTGCCGGGAGTGCCCACGCGTCCCGTGAGGATATCCGCGACCAGGGTCTCGCTCCGGGGCAGTACGCCAAGCACGTCGGCTGCTTCTGCTTTCTCGACCGGTTCCGGTGTGGCCGTCACGACGACCTCCTGGATCACCTCTTCCTTGACGACTCGGGTGACTTCGACCGCTTCGCCCTCGACAACCTGGGTCTCGACAACGACCCTGGTCACTTCAACGGGCACCTCAACGATCTGAGGCTCAGGGGTCGGGCCACAGGCAGTGACGATCAGGCTCATCACCACCAACAGGCTCAACATGACTAGTATTGACTTGCGCATCTTTCATTTCCTCCTTGACTTAAGTCACAGGATTTGCTACACTGAGCCTCGCGTGGGGCTCTGCTCCATGCCTGTTCAGGTGCAGGTCTTCCTTCTGTCGAGCCATGGCAGGGAAGGCCTGCATCGCTTCTACGCCGATAGTGTCAGATGCCTCATCACCTCCCTTCAACGTGGACCGGATTGGCGACTCGCGCGAACATCCCACTTTTGACCGCAGTCACCGCCAATCCCCGGTATTGTTACCGGGAACGATACCGAACCGGGAAAAAACCGCTGCATGCCCCACGGCCCGTCCGGACGGCAATGCATCCGTCAGGTCACCACCTACTCTAGACTGTCACCTGCTGCGCCGCAGAGCTGCTGTGCGCTACGGCTCGACAGGAATCCCGGACCACGAGCTGGGTTGCGATCTTGTGGTGAGTGACGTCCGACGCCCGTCCCTCGATCAAGTCCACCAGTATCTCTGTGCCGATATGACCCATACTCTCAATGAACTGATCAATCGTTGTGAGGGCGGGGTTGGAGAAGGCCGCCTCGGGGACGTTATCAAAGCCGACCACCGACAGGTCGTCCGGGATGCGCAGCCCCATCTCCTCGGCTGCCTCGATGACGCCAAAGGCAGACTGGTCGTTGGCAGCAAAGACCGCCGTCGGCGGCTCGGGGAGGGACAGGAGCTCCCGGGCGCAGCGGAAGCCGGTCTCCCTCGTATAGTCACCCGTAACGCTCAGTTCTTGCTCCACGGGAAGCCCGGCTGCCCGCAAGGCATCCTGGTAGCCGTCCAGCCGGCGCTGGGAGCTTTGCAGATCGGGGCGGCCGCTGATAAAGCCGATCCGGCGATGGCCCTGGCTGATGAGGTGTTCCACCGCCGCCAGCGCGCCAGCATGGTTGGTCGA
>JARRMH010000101.1:0-7416 GCA_037386205.1 Woeseiaceae bacterium
TTCGTCGATCGCGTTGATACGACCGCGAATCTCCGTCAGTTCCGGGCTTTCCTGTTTGCGGTCCCCGCCTGCCATCACCTGTTGCTCGAAAACCCCAAGGGTTTCCTCAGGTTACAGGCTTTCCGAGATTTCGCAAAGCCAGGACCCCTTCGATCGAGCGGATTCGATCCAGCAGCTCATCGCTCGGTGCGCCGTTGACGTCGACGATCGTGTACGCGAGGGCCCCGATGGACTTGTTGAGCAGATCCTCGATATTCAGGCCGGCATCGGCGATGCAGGTCGATATCTGGCCCACCATGTTGGGCACGTTGGCGTTGGCCACGGTGATGCGCCACGCATCGAGCCGCGGCAGGCGTGCGTCCGGGAAGTTGACCGAGAACCGTACATTGCCGTTCTCGAGATAGTCCTTGACGTTCTCCGCAACCATTACTGCGCAGTTCGCCTCGGCCTCGCCGGTCGACGCGCCGAGATGCGGCAACGCGACGACCTTCGGATGCGCGATCAGTTCAGGCGTCGGGAAATCCGTGACGTAGGCGTGCAACTTGCCGCTGTCCAGCGCGGCGATGGCAGCAGCATCGTCGACGATCCCGTCGCGCGCAAAATTGATCAGCACACCGCCGTCGTTCATCAGCGCGATGCGATCCGCATTGGCGAGATTGCGCGTCGCATCCATCAGGGGAACGTGGCACGTGACGAAGTCCGCGTGCTGGAACAATTCGTCCAGCGTCTCTTCCTGCTCGACGCCGGACGACAGCTGCCAGGCATTGCGGACCGTAATCGCGGGATCGTAGCCAACGACCTTCATGCCAAGGTCGAGGGCCGCATTGGCGACCTCGACGCCGATGGCGCCCAGGCCGATCACGCCGAGCGTCTTGCCAGGGAGTTCGAAACCGACGAATTGCTTCTTGCCCGCCTCGACGGCCTTCTTGAGCTCCTTGCCTGTCTCCTTGAGCGTTTTGACGTATTCGCGCGCATCGCAGAGGTTGCGGGCGCCGAGCAGCATGCCCGCAATCGCGAGTTCCTTCACCGCATTGGCATTGGCCCCGGGCGCATTAAACACCGGCACACCGCGCTGCGCGAGTTCATCGCACGGTATGTTGTTCGTTCCCGCGCCCGCACGACCGACCGCCGCGACGGTACTCGGGATGTCCATGTCGTGCATGTTGTGGGAGCGCAGCAGAATCGCGTCGGGGTGAGCAATCTCGGATGCCACCTCGTAGCGGTCCCGTGGCAACCGGCGCAGGCCGGCAACCGAGATATTGTTGAGGGTCTGAACTTTGAACATGGTCAGCCATACCTTTTTTCGAAGTCGGCCATGAAGTCGATGAGCGCATCGACGGCCTCTTCGGTTACTGCGTTGTAAATCGAGGCGCGCATGCCGCCAACCGAGCGGTGGCCCTTGAGGTTCGCCAGGCCGGCGCCTGCCGACTCCTCGAGGAACGTCGCGTCGAGTTCCTTGTCCCCGAGGATAAACGGCACGTTCATCCTCGAACGGCAGGCCGGATCGACGGGGTTCGTATAGAAGCCCGAGTCATCGATCGCGGCATACAGCTTCTCGGCCTTGCGTTGATTGACTGCCCCCATCGCCTCGAGCCCGCCTTGCTCCAGGAGCCAACGGAACACGAGATCCGCAACATACCAGGCAAAGGTCGGCGGCGTATTCGTCATCGAATCCGACTCGGCGTAAGACTTCCAGGTCATCAGGTGCGCGTTGTTCGCACGCACCCGGTCGAGCAGATCGTTGCGCACGATAACGACCGTGATGCCGGCTGGTCCGATATTCTTTTGTGCCCCGGCATAAATGACGCCATAGGCGCTGACGTCGATGGGCCGCGACAGGATGGTGCTCGACATGTCGGCAACGATCGGTACATCGCCACCCGGAACGAAATGGAATTCGACTCCCGCGATCGTCTCGTTCGGCGTGACATGCAGGTAGGCCGCATCGTCAGTCCGCTCCCAGCCGGATTCGTCCGGTATGTAGGTGAAGTTTCGATCCGAGGCGTCGGCGGCAATGTTGACGTTGCAGAATTTCTGCGCCTCGCCCGCCGCTTTTTTGCCCCAGCTGCCGGTGATGACATAGTCGGCCGTATCACCCGGTGCCGTCAGGTTGAGCGGTGCCATGGACATCTGCAGGGTCGCTCCGCCCTGGGTGAACAGCACGCTGTAGTCGTCCGGAATGTTCATCAGGGCGCGCAGGTTCTTCTCGGCGCGTGCCGCGACGGCGACGAATTCTTTGCTGCGGTGACTGACCTCCATGACGGACATGCCCAAACCGGACCAGTCAGGGATGTCATCGCGGATGGTTTCGAGTACTTCGAATGGCAGTGCGGCCGGGCCGGCACTGAAATTGTAAACGCGCGACATGTCGCTGATATTCCTGTGGGTCAAATGTGACGGGTAACGAGGCTCAGGGCGGGTATTGTACGTTGCAGGCACGGCAATGCATTACTTGCATGCGTAATTATTCGGCGTCTTCCTCGATCGATTCAATACGTGCAAGCCCTACCAGGCGCTGCCCCTTCTCGACGCGAATCAGGCGCACGCCCTGGGTATTCCTGCCCATGATAGAAATTTCGTCCACCCCGGTGCGCACCAGCGTGCCGCTCGAACTGATCAGCATGATCTCGTCATCGTCCGCGACCCGGACTGCGCCGACGGTCCGGCCGTTGCGCTTCGTGGTCTGGATCGCGATGACGCCCTGGCCGCCCCGACCCTGCACCGGGAAGTCATCGACCGGCGTGCGCTTGCCGTAGCCGTTCTCGGTCGCGGTCAGGATCAGGCCGTCGCCGACGAGCGCCAGTGCGATCACCTCGTGCCCTTCGGGCAGCTTGATGCCCCGCACGCCGGCAGCGCCCCGGCCCATCGGGCGGACGTCCGACTCGTTGAAGCGAATGCCCTTGCCATGGCTCGCAACCAGCAGGATCTCGGCTTCGCCATCCGTAATGGCGACGTCGACGAGCCTGTCGTCACCGCGCAGATCGACCGCGATGATGCCGCTTGCCCGCGGGCGCGAAAACTCGCTGAGCGGTGTCTTCTTGACGGTGCCACCCGAGGTCGCCATGAACACGAAGTCGCCCTCGGTGAACTCCTGTATCGGCCGGACGGCGTTGATGCGCTCGCCCGGCTCGAGAGGCAGCAGGTTGACGATGGGTTTGCCGCGCGAGCCCCGACTGGCCTGTGGGACCTGGTAGACCTTGAGCCAGTAGACTTTGCCGCGGCTCGAAAAACACAGAATCGTGTCGTGCGTATTGGCCACGAACAGGTTGTCGATGAAATCTTCATCCTTGACCTTGGTGGCCGAGCGCCCGCGCCCGCCGCGCTTTTGCGCCTGGTACACGCCAATCGGCTGGGCTTTGGCATACCCCCCGTGCGACAGCGTGACCACGACCTCCTCGGGCGGTATCAGGTCCTCGTCACTGAGGTCCGAATGGTCGACCAGGATTTCGGTCCGGCGCTCGTCGCCGAAGGTCTCTTGTACTTCGCCGAGTTCCCTGCGGATCACCTCGAGCAGCAGATCGGGGTTGGCCAGAATATCAGAAAATTCTTTAATTTTTTCCAATATCTCTTTGTATTCATTGACGATCTTGTCTTGCTCTAGACCCGTCAAACGGTGCAGACGGAGGTCCAGGATCGCCTGCGCCTGGACGGCCGACAGCCGGTACTTGCCATCGACCAGGCCGGTGCCCTCCAGGAACGCGTCGGGCCGCGTGTCCGTATCGCCCGCCCGTTCGAGCATCCCCGTGACGGCGCCCGGTGCCCAGGCGCGCTCCATCAGGCCGGCTTTCGCCTCTGCCGGTGACGGCGACGCCTTGATCAGCGCGATGACCTCGTCGATGTTGGCGAGGGCCACGGTTTGCCCTTCGAGCACGTGGGCGCGGTCGCGGGCCTTCCTGAGGTCGAAGATCGTCCTGCGAGTGACGACCTCTCTGCGGTGTGAAAGAAATGCCTCCAGCACCTGCTTGAGGTTCATCAGCTGCGGTTGCCCCTTGTGCAGGGCAACCATGTTGATGCCGAAGACGGACTGCATCGGGGTGTGCTTGTAGAGGTTGTTCAGAACGACCTCACTCACCTCACCCTGCTTCAGCTCGATGACGATGCGCATGCCGTCCTTGTCCGACTCGTCGCGCAACTCGCTGATGCCCTCGATGCGCTTGTCCCGGACGAGATCGGCGATCTTTTCTATCAGGCGCGCCTTGTTCACCTGGTACGGCAGTTCCGTAACGATGATGGCTTCGCGGCCCCGTTTGTTCAGCGTCTCGATCCTGGTGCGCGCCCGAATGTGAACGCGCCCGCGCCCCGTCCGGTACGCCGCGTGAATTCCCTGGGTGCCGTTGATGATGCCAGCCGTCGGAAAATCCGGTCCGGGCAGATGCTCCATCAGGCCACGCACGTCGATAGACGGGTCATCGATCAACGCCAGGCAGGCATTGATGACCTCGGTCAGGTTATGCGGCGGGATGTTGGTCGCCATGCCGACAGCGATCCCCGACGAGCCGTTGACGAGCAGATTCGGGATGCGCGTCGGCAATACCGAAGGCTCGCTCTCGGAGCCGTCGTAGTTTTCGACGAAATCGACGGTTTCTTTCTCGATATCGGCCAGCAGTTCGTGCGCGATGCGCGACATGCGAACCTCGGTGTAGCGCATGGCCGCCGGCGAATCACCGTCCACCGAGCCGAAGTTGCCCTGCCCGTCGACGAGCATGTAGCGCATCGAGAACGGTTGCGCCATGCGGACGATCGTGTCGTACACGGCCGAATCGCCGTGCGGATGGTATTTACCAATAACGTCACCGACCACGCGAGCCGACTTCTTGTAGGCCTTGTTGTAGTCGTTGCCGAGTTCCCGCATGGCATACAGAACCCGGCGATGGACCGGTTTCAGACCGTCCCGCACATCGGGCAATGCCCGACCGACGATTACGCTCATGGCGTAATCCAGATAGGACTGCTGCATCTCCTCTTCGAGGCTGACGGACAGCAGCTCCTGGGCTACTTCAGACATAAATTCTCAGGTTCCAAGGCCCAATATCCGAGCGCGGCCCTGCCCCTTCAGAGGCAGGATCCAGAGGTCGTTTCAGACTGGATATCGGGCGACTTAACTGACTACAAATAATACCACAACAGCCTCCGAAACAGCAGTGTTCCGGCGGGCAAAATAGCCCTGCAAGGCAGCACTGGTGCTATTTTCCGCGCCGCGTATACTGCGGCAACCATGCGTCATTGCGACACCCTGATCCGACCCCGCTGGATCGTGCCCGGCCCGCCCGGCGCAGGCGTGCTCGACGACCACTCGGTTGCGATCAGTAACGGGCGCATCGAGGCCGTTATGCCGACCGCGGACGCCCGCAGCGAATTCCAGCCCGGCATGCTCGTGGAGCGGCCGGACCACGTCCTCATCCCGGGCCTGATCAATGCCCATACCCATGCCGCGATGACCCTGTTTCGCGGGCTCGCGGACGACCTGCCGCTCGAGGCCTGGCTGCGGGAGTGCATCTGGCCGATCGAACGGCGCTGGGTTGGCGCGGAAATGGTCCGAGACGGCACAGAACTCGCTGTCGCGGAAATGCTGCGTGGTGGGATCACCTGCTTCAGTGACCAGTATTTCTTCCCCGAGATCGTCGCTGAGACGGCGGCCAGGTTCTCCATCCGGGCCGTCATCGCGACGCCCGTGGTCGATTTCCCCACCGTCTGGGCCAGTGATTCACACGACCACCTGCAAAAAGGCGCCGACCGGGTGCACGACCCTTATGCGGAGCACCCGCTGATCACGACGGCGTTCGCGCCCCACTCGACCGCGGCGCTGTCGGACGAATCATTGAACGCAATACGGGTCATGGCGGATCAGCTCGACCTGCAGGTGCAGATCCACCTGCACGAGTCGGCCGCCGAAATCGAGGACTCGCTGCGGGCTACGGGCAGGCGCCCCCTCGAGCGCCTGCGCGATGCCGGCCTCGTGAACCACTCCCTGCTGGCCGTGCACGCAGTCCATCTCGATGGAAGGGAAGTGGCCCGGGTCGCCGAAGCAGGCGTCAGCGTCGTCCACTGTCCCAATTCGAACCTCAAGCTGGCGAGCGGCGTTGCCGATATCGCCGCGTACCGCAGGGCCGGCATCAACATCGCGCTCGGCACGGACGGTCCGGCCAGCAACAACATGCTCGACATGTTTTCGGAAATGCGTACGGCGGCATTGCTGTGCGGGGCAATAACGAGGGATGCAGCGGCACTCAAGGCAGCCGACGTGCTGGACATGGCGACGCTCGGCGGCGCGCGTGCCCTGGGGCTGGAACGGACCACGGGTTCGATCGAGTGTGGCAAACAGGCCGATCTCGTTTGCGTCGATATGCAGCGGCCAAACAGCCAGCCCGTGTACGACGTCGTATCGCAGCTCGTGTACGCTACGCATTCCGGGCAGGTTTCCGACGTGTGGGTCGGAGGCCGCCATCCACTGGATAACGGCCGGCTTGCCCATATGAATAGCGACGATATCATCGCCCGCAGCAATGAATGGCGCGATCGCATCGCGGCTACTCGCAACTCAGAACAGGAAGCTTGATGAGCGACCCAGTACGGGACAACATCGATCCGGCCGAACTCGCCAAATTCGATTCGCTGGCCTCGCGCTGGTGGGATACCGAAGGCGACTTTCGGCCGCTCCACCAGATCAACCCACTGCGCCTCGACTGGATTCGCCAGCGCGTTGACCTCGATGGTGTGCGCGCCGTCGACATCGGCTGTGGCGGGGGCATTCTGACCGAGGCGATGGCGGAAGCGGGGGCGACCGTGACGGGCATCGACATGGCGGAGGGCCCTCTGGCGGTGGCCCGTCTGCACCAGCAGGAATCGGGAACGGAGGTCGACTACCGGCAAACGACCGCCGAGGAACTGGCGGCATCGGAACCCGGGCAGTTCGACGTCGTTACCTGCCTCGAGATGCTCGAGCACGTTCCGGACCCGGCGCGCATCGTGCGTGCCTGCGCCGAGCTCGTGAAGCCGGAAGGCCACGTCTTTTTCTCGACGATCAATCGCAATCCGAAATCCTTCGTGTTTGCCATCGTTGGTGCGGAGTACATCCTGCGAATGTTGCCCCGCGGCACGCACGAGTACGACAAGTTCATCCGGCCATCCGAACTCGACGCCTGGGCGCGCACGGCCGGCCTCGATCTGCGGGCCAGCATCGGTCTGCACTACAACCCGCTGACCAGCGAGTACTCCCTCGGGCCGAACCTCGATGTCAATTACCTCATGTATTGCCAAAAACCCGCGAGTGGCTAGGTCGGAGTCTGCACAGGAAGGCCGTTTCGAAGCCGTACTGTTCGACCTCGACGGTACGCTCGTGGACACGGCGCCCGATATGGTCGGGGCACTCCAGGCCACGCAGGCGTTGTATGACATCGACCCCCTGCCTTACGAAAT
>JARRMH010000102.1:0-10360 GCA_037386205.1 Woeseiaceae bacterium
CGGTGTTGGGTGATCATCCTTTCCATCATGTCCCCTTCCTGCACCTCAAAACCCTGTTTGATATAATCCACCAGCTCGCTCCCCTGATGATCAATCATTTCGACCGCGTTAACTCAAGGTGTCGCCAGATCCTCTCCCACGAATAGCTGGCTCACCGATTGATGGAGTCATGGTAAAACGTTTTACAAGCCGCCGCAACCCCCGTTAACGTTCTGTTTTCATTAGTTATTATCTAAAATGATGCGCTCTGTAATGGGAGCGCTACCGTTTTGAGCTCCGCGCGCGACGGGCGCTTGGGCCCGTGCGCGAAAGCTGGAAGAATACGGGCGTCAGGGCAAGTTGCCTTGCCGAGGAGTGGTGACGCATGACCCCGATACAGGAAATCGACCGACTGGACGCCGCAGCTTTTCACGCCGAGATCCTGCCGTCGGCCACCCCGGTCGTGGTGCGCGGACTGGTGCGCGACTGGCCCGTCGTCGTCGCCTGCAACGAGTCCGTACACGCATTTTGCGACTACGTTCGCCGCTTCGATCGCGGCTACCCGGTGGACACGGTGCATGCCCCGGCTTCGGCCAGAGGACGGATCTTTTACAACGCCGACCTGAGCGGTCTTAATTCCCGCATGGAGCAGGCCAGCCTTTCCTCGTCGCTCGACTTCATGCTCGAACACCTCACCGAGGAAGCGGGGCCGACGCTTGCCGTGCAGTCGGCCGTAATCAGTCGCTACCTGCCCGGCATGGAGCGCGACAACCGGCTGCCCGCAGGGCTCGTCCCGGACGAGATCGACCCGCGCCTCTGGCTCGGCAGCCGCACGACGGTCGCGGCGCATTACGATCCATCGGAAAACCTAGCCTGCTGCATTGCCGGCGCACGCCGGTTTACGCTGTTTCCGCCCGACCAGGTCGGCAACCTTTACGTCGGACCGTTCGAACTGACGCCGGCGGGGGCAACCATCAGCATGGTCGACTTCGACGCGCCCGACTACGAGGCCTATCCGAATTTCCGCGCCGCAGAAGAGGCAGCGCTCGTCGCCGATCTCGAGCCCGGCGACGCGATCTACATCCCGTATCTCTGGTGGCACCACGTGCGTTCGCTGGAGAACCTCAACGGCCTCGTTAACTACTGGTGGGCAACGCCCGATGAGGCGCGCGGTGATCCGCGCAACGCGATGCTGCACGCGATGATGGCCATCCGCTCATTGAACTCAGACGCCTGCGCCAGGCGCTCGCGCGCGCACTGAGCCGCAATTGAGTTCAGTGATTACACGACACCTGGTGCTGGCGGCGGCAGTGCTGCAGTTCGGTTGCGGCGGCAGTGGCAGCGCCCCGGAAACACCCCCGGACCCGCAACCTGATCCGGGCGTGCAGAACCTGTATGCGTTGGCCCCTCCGGGCATGCCGGTCGGGGTCGCCGTGCCGGCAGGCGGATTTGCCAACAGCCTGCTGACGAGCCCCGCACGGCAAACGCTCGTCGCGAATCACTTCAGCCAGCTCACGGCCGAGAACATCATGAAACCTTCCTACCTGCACCCGGATGAAGGCACGTTCTTCTTCGACGATGCGGACGAACTGGTCGGTTATGCGCAAAGCCAGGGCAAGACCGTGCACGGACACGTACTTGTCTGGCACCAGCAGGTACCGGACTGGATGACGGCGTTCACCGGCGATGCCGCCGCGTGGAAAGACATGATGACCGGTCACATCAGCGGTGTCGTGCAACATTTCGCGGCCAACGACATCGTCACCAGCTGGGATGTCGTGAACGAGGCATTTGCCGACGGCGACAGCGATGGCGACGGCCTCTACGACTATCGCCATACGATCTGGTACGACAACATCGGGGCGGGTTACCTCGCCGCGGCGTTCCGTGCAGCGCGGGCGGCCGACGGCAATGCCGACCTGTACTACAACGACTACAACCTCGCCGGGGTGCCGGCCAAGCTGAGCGCCGTGCTGCAGCTCGTCGACGATTTCGCCAGCGACCCGGACCCGGTGCCGATCGACGGCATCGGTTTCCAGATGCACATCTCGCTCGAATGGCCCGCGATCGGGCAGGTGCGCGAGTCGCTCGCGCGCGCGGCGGCGAGCGGACTCAAGGTCAAGATCACCGAGCTCGATATCACGGTCAACACGGAGGGCAACGGCGATCCGGGACCGTTGACGATGCTCACGAGCGACGTCGCCCTGCGGCAGCAACAGCGCTACGAGTCGATCGTCGCCGCGTACCTCGACGAGGTTCCGCCGGATCAGCGCGGCGGCATTTCGGTGTGGGGAATCGCGGACGTCGACAGCTGGCGACGCTCGCAGAACGCGTACGAGTGGCCACTGCTGTTCGACGACGACTTTGCGCCCAAGCCGGCACTGCAGGGATTTGCCGACGGGCTCTCGGGCCATTAGAGTCGCGGGTCGGAAAAAAACGAACACCCAAGAGGACCCATGGTGAAGCGAAAAATCCTGATGACGGTACTGCTGTTGCTGTCGTTCGGCGCCGGCAAGGCCGCGGACGACGTGTCGCTGCGCGCCGAGTTCGCGGATCACTTCCTGATCGGCAACGCGCTCAACGTCGACCAGATCAAGATCATGAGTGACGACAACGATTTCGAGGCATTCGTATGCGATGAAATGGGAACGCATCCACCCGGCCGAGGGCGAGTGGAACTGGGAGCCCGCCGACCGACTCGTCGAGTTCGCGAACCGGCACGGCATTCACCTGACCGGGCACACGCTGGTCTGGCACCAGCAGACCCCGGACTGGGTGTTCGAGGATGCCGAGGGCAACCCGGCCTCGCGGGAACTGCTGCTCGAGCGCATGAAGGCGCACATCGACGCCGTCGTCGGCCGCTACAAGGGCCGCGTGCCGTCGTGGGACGTCGTCAACGAGGGCATTGAGGAAGACGGGTCGATGCGCGACACCCCCTGGCGGCAGATCATCGGCGACGACTACATCGAAAAAGCGTTCGAGTATGCGCATGCCGCCGACCCGGACGCGATCCTGTTCTACAACGACTACAACATGTTCGCGCCGGGGCGCCGCGACGGCGTCATCGCCCTCGTCGAACGGCTGCGCGCGAAAGGCATTCCGATCCATGGCATACGGCTTCGAGGAGGCCATCGAGGCTTACGGCGCACTCGGGGTCGATGTGGCGATAACCGAGCTCGACGTGTCGGTGCTGCCGTGGCCCGGCGAAAAAGCCGGCGGCGCGGACATCATGGACCGCCACGAGTTCGACGCCATGATGAACCCTTACGTGGACGGGCTGACGCCCGAGGCGCAGGCAGCATTCGACCGGCGCTACCTCGAAATCTTCCGCATCCTGCTCGAAAACAGCGACGTCGTGACGCGCGTGACGTTCTGGGGAATCAACGACGGCATGAGCTGGCGCAACGGCTGGCCGATGGAGGGCCGCACCGACTATCCGTTGCTGATCGACCGCGACAACCAGCTGAAGCCGGTGTGGCAGGACATCATCGCAGTGAAGGACGCGCTCTAGTCGACCGTCGCCTCGAACGGCACGGCCGGCAGGCCCGCGGCGTTATAGAGGTTCGCGGTGTCCGGGTTGTCCGCCCATGCATAGCGAATGGCGGCCGGCTCGCTGACCTCGTCGCTGCGGACGACGACGCGGTCGCCGTCGATCCGCGCGTCGGCCCAGGCGAACTCACCGGACGGGCCGGCGACGGCGAAACCCTCGAGTTTGTCCCCGCGCGAGCGCAGGCCGCCGCCGACGTTGTCGAACGACACGACGACCCGGTTGCCTTCCTGTGTCGCCGAACGGTACGTGGGACCCGAATAGACGACGTTCTTCTCGCCATAGGCCACGGCACGCGCTGCCAGCACGAGACGCTCGGCGACGGTCTTCTTGTCGAGTGGGTGGATGTCGTTCCATGCACCGATATCGATGGCCGTGACCATGGCCGTGTTCGGCTCCGCCAGTGCCCGGGTCTGCGCTGCGCGCAGCTCGGCCCAGCTGCTCTCGACCGGCTCCGCCGAGGGCTCGAGGAAGTTGGCGAGCTGGACGAACAGGAACGGGAAGTCGCCCTGCCCGAAGTCGGCGCGCCAGTTGCGGATCATGGCAGGAAAAAGATGCGCGTATTCGTCGGCACGGCCGACGTTGGTTTCGCCCTGGTACCAGATGACGCCCTTGATCGTCATGGGAAGTAGCGGCGCCAGCATCGCGTTGTAGAACCCGAGCGGCTGCCGGTACTGGACGAACTGCTGCGGTTGGATTGGCGGCCTTCTTGCACCGACCCGTGCGCGCCACGTGCCGCTGAGGTCGATCGACCGCCCGCCGACCTCGAGACGCCAGGCCTTGTCCGGCACCGGCCCGGCCTCGCCCGCGCTGTTGACGACGACGCGGATCGTAATCGTGTTCGCGCCGGGCCGCAGGACGCCGGGCTCGAGCGCATAACGTCGCGGCGGCCATTCGTAAGTGATGCCGCCGACTTCGGTACCGTTGACCCAGACCGTGTCGGCGTCCTTGATGCGTCCGAGGTTCAGCAGGGCCGCCGCACCGTCGACGGACGGCGGCACCTTGACGGTGCGCCGCTGCCCTACCGATCCCGAACCTGCAAGTTCGCCGGTGAAGAAGCCGGGCACGACCACGGCCTGCCAGGCGCTGTCGTCGAGTACCGGGTCGTACCAGGGCACGTCGGCTGCAAGGCCCGCGTCGGCGTGCTCGAGACCCCCGTACCAGGCATCGGCAGCCGCCTGGTCCGCCGCGATCAGCGACTGCAGGTACGCCGCATCCTGGTAGCCCCGCGCGATCTCGAGATAATGCGGGTAGGCCTCGAGTGCGGACTCGCTCATCCAGCTCTCCGCCGCGGACCCGCCGTAGGCGCTGACAATGAGGCCAATGGGAACGTCGTAACGCTGATGCAGTGAGCGTGCGAAAAAATACCCCGCCGCAGACAGGTTCATGACCGAGTCAGGCGTGGCGCGCTGCCACGCGCCCCCGGCCAGGTCGGCCCGCGGGCCGGCGAATTCGTATTCCTTCGGTACCGTGAAATGACGCACGAGCGGGTAATCGGCATTCGCGATGTCGGCAGCGAACATGTCCTGCACGCGCACCATGGGCAGTTCCATGTTCGACTGGCCGGATGCCAGCCAGACATCGCCGAACCAGACGTCGTCGATGGCCACGCAGTCGCCGGCGCAGAACTCGAGTCGATGCGGACCGCCGGCGGCGTAAGGACCGATGGTCAGGGACCAGCGTCCGTCCCCGGCCGTCGCGCTGGCGAGCGGCTTGCCGTCCAGCCGGACTTCGACGTTCTCGCCCGCGTCGGCCCATCCCCACAGCGACACCTCGGTGTCGCGTTGCAGCACGACGCCGTCGGTAAGCAGCCGCGGCAACCTCAGGTCGGCCTGTGCGACCCCGACGATCAGTAATGCCGAGAGCACGAGCATGCCCTTCAAACTCGTCCGCGCCGCCTGCCGCATCAACTGCCTCCTCCGGCAACTCGCCGGTAGCGATTTGACACGCCCGTTGCGTGTCGCCATGATAGCGCTACCATATTACCCGGGATTATAACAAGAGCCAATGAGCCAGGAGACCGCCACGCCAGAAATACGCAACCCGATTCTGCGCGGCTTCAACCCGGACCCCGCGATCTGCCGGGTCGGCGACGACTTCTACATCGCCACGTCGACGTTCGAATGGTACCCCGGTGTGCAAATCTTCCATTCGCGCAACCTGCACGACTGGACCCTGGTGTCGCGACCGCTCGACGCGGCTCGACTTCTGGACCTCGGCGGCGTGCCCGATTCCTGCGGCATCTGGGCGCCCTGCCTGTCGCACGCTGACGGCCGTTTCTGGCTCTGCTACACGATCGTGCGGCGCTTCGACGGCAACTTCAAGGACGCCCACAACTACCTGACGACCTGCGAGACCATCGACGGGACCTGGACGGATCGCGAATACATGAACTCGAGCGGGTTCGACCCGAGCCTGTTTCACGACGACGACGGCCGCAAATGGCACGTCAACATGATCTGGGACCATCGCCCCGGCCGCGGCTTTTTTGGCGGTATCGTCATGCAGGAATATTCGCCGAACGAGAAACGGCTCGTCGGTGAGCCGCAAAACATTTTTCAGGGAACGGCCCGGGGCCTCACCGAAGGACCGCACATCTACAAGCGCGACGGGTACTACTACCTGCTGACGGCCGAGGGCGGCACGGGTTACGAACACGCCGTTACGCTGGCGCGCTCACGCCAGGTGAACGGCCCCTACGAAATCGACCCGCAGACACACGTCATGACCGCGATCGACAAGCCCGAGGCAACGCTGCAACGAACCGGCCATGGCTCGCTCGTCGAGACGCCGTCCGGCGACTGGTACCTGACCCACCTGTGCGGGCGTCCCCTCTCGCCAGAGGTGCGCCGCTGCCCGATGGGCCGCGAAACGGCCCTGCAACGCGTGCACTGGGACGACGCTGGCTGGCTGCGGTTGTCGGAACCGGATGCCGCGTACGTGGCGGCAACGGACCACCCGCTCGAGAACGCCCGCTACGACTTCGACGACCAGGTCCTGCCCGACGACTTCCAGTGGCTCAGGATCCCGGACAGCTCCCGCCTGTTTTCCCTGACGGCGAGGCCTGGCCGGCTGCGCCTGATCGGGCGAGAGTCACCGGGCAGCCTGTTCGAGACGGCGCTCGTGGCGCGACGCCAGCAGCATTTTGCCTACGTGGCCGAGACTCGCCTCGAATTCGAGCCGCAGAGCTTCCAGCAGATGGCGGGACTGACGGCCTGGTACAACGGCCACAAGTTTCATTACCTGCACGTCACGCACGATGAAGAAGCGGGACGCGTGCTCACCGTCATGAGCTGTCCGGGAGACCTGTCTCTCGAACTCGACTACCCGGTCGACGCGGCCGACGCACTCCCCGATGACGGCAGCGCGGTCGGGTTGCGTTGCACCGTCGACAGGGACACACTGCAGTTCGCCTACTCGCTGGATGGCGAAAACTGGTCGAACATCGGGCCCCTGCTCGACGCCAGCATCCTGTCCGACGAGGCCGGCAAGACCGAACACGGCAACTTTACCGGGGCATTCGTCGGCATGGCCTGCCAGGACCTGTCGGGTCGAGCGCTGCACGCCGACTTCGACTACTTCAGCTATCGCGAGACGGAATAAGCCTCCATGAAAAACGCAGCACCGCCGGCCGTCAAACTATCGATCTGGGAGAAACTCGGCTACGGCACCGGCGACCTCGCGAGCAACCTGTTCTTCCAGGTTCAGATCATCTTTCTGCAGGTCTACTACACCGACACGGCGCTGCTCGACCCGGCGAAAGTCGCAATTATTTTCGGCGTCGTGCGGCTCGTCGACGCCATCACCGATCCCCTGATGGGCGGCATCGCCGACCGCACCCACACCCGCTGGGGACAGTACCGTCCATGGCTGCTGTGGCTGGCCGTGCCGTTCGGTGCCGCCTACTTCCTCGCGTTTTCGGTCGGCAACTTCGAGGGGCCGGCCAAGTTCTGGATGGCCTTCGGCACCTACTTCCTGATGTTGCTCATCTACACGGCGATCAACATCCCGTACGGCGCCTTGTGCACCTCGCTGACAGCGGACCCGACCGAACGCATGTCGGTGCGCGCCTGGCAATTCGTCATGACGCAGTTCGGCAACCTGATCGTCGCGAGCACGGTGCTCACCATGGTCGCCAGGCTCGGCCAGGGCGACGACGTCAAGGGCTACCAGCTCACGATCGGAATCTACTCCGCGATCGCAGTCGTGTTGTTCCTGATCTGTTTCTTCAGCACCCGGGAACGCATCAGCTCGACCGGCGAACCGATCACTGACGACTTCGACGCGGCGAAAGCCGCGGCCGAGCGGCGCGAGGTGTCGATCCTGCAGGACCTCAAGGCGCTGTTCCGCAACGACCAGTGGGCCCTGCTCGCGCTCGGCACCTTCCTGATCCTGATCGGCGTCGTCATGCGTTCCTCGAACACGGTCTACTTCGCCGAATACTGGCTGGGTGACGTGTCGGCAGCGACCCCCTACCTCATTCTCGGCGGCATCTCGGCCATCGGCGGGAGCATGGTGGGCGGCCATTACAGCGGGGGTGTGTCGGCCCGCCATTTCGGGATCGCGGCGATCCTGGTGTTTCTCGGCTTCGGCCTGGTTTACGTTCTCGCCTCGTTCGGCCTGAGCGAATTCGTATCGCGGCAGGTCATTATCGTCAGCTGTCTGGCGATGGCGGCCGCTGCCCTGGTAACGCATTTTCTCGGCGCTGCCGTCGACCGGGTCCGCGTTTTCACGACCATCTTTTTCATCCAGGGTATTGCGCACGGGTCGATCGCGTTGGTCGCGGCATGGTCGCCGGCAATGGCAATCTTCCTGTTCACCTTCGCATCGTTCCTCACGCAGGTCGGCGTCACGACCCTGTGGTCGATGTTGTCGGACAGCGTCGACTACGGCCAGCACAAGACCGGCGTGCGCAACAACGGCCTGATCTTCTCGTCATTCCTGTTCGCGCTCAAACTCGGCGGCAGCATGGCCGGCGTCATCGGCAGCCTGATCCTGAGCTGGACCGGCTACGTGGCCAACCAGGCACAGACCGAGACGGCCCTGATGGGTATCCTGTGGTGCTTCGCGATCATCCCGGCCATTTGCTACATCCTCGTCGGCATCGCCGGGCTGAAGCTGAAACTGACCGAGAGCTTCGTGAGAGACGTGCAAACCGCGGTCCTGCAAAAGCGCGCAGAGGACGCGGCGCCGGCTGCCTCTACGTAAGTTCGAGTGTCACCGACTTCAGGCTGGCCGAATCGCCGCCGGCCATGATCTCGAACTCGCCGGGTTCGATGACTTCGAGCATGTCGGCATCCAGCAAGGCGAAGTCGGGCGCACCGAGTGTGAAGCGCACGGTGCGCTGCTCGCCCGGCTCGAGGGTCACGCGCTCGAACGCCCGCAGCTTCTTCACGGGCTGTGCAACCGACGCGATACAGTCACGCACATAAAGCTGAACGACCTCGTCGCCGGCACGATCGCCGGTATTGGCAACGGTGACGGAGACGTCGACGGCATCGCCCGCCGGGACACGGGCAGCTGCAAGCTCGGGCGTGCCGATGTCGAACGTCGTGTAACTCAGGCCGTGCCCGAACGGGAACAGCGGCGTGGCGTCGTCGAACAGGTAGCCGCGTTTCGCGGTCGGCTTGTGGTTGTAAAAATACGGTACCTGGCCCGCGTTGCGCACGACGCTGACCGGCAGTTTCGCGCCCGGGTTGACGACGCCGAACAGCGCTTCGGCAATCGCCGTCCCGCCCTCCTGGCCGAGATACCAGCATTCGAGAACGGCGTTCGCATGCGACACGACGTTCGGCCAGCTCGGGGGACGGCCGTTAATCGCACAGACGACGACCGGCTTACCGAGCGCGTGCAGGGCATCGAACAGCTCGTTCTGCTCGCCGACCAGGTCGAGGCTGGTACGGTCCCCGAGGTGATTGCGGGCCCAGCCTTCACGGCTGGTCTGCTCCGTGTCGCCGATCGCGAGGACGATGACGTCGGCTGCGCGGGCCACCTCGGTCGCCTCCGCGATCAGCGCGCGATTGTCCTCGCGGTCCGCAAGTACCACGTCGTGGGCGTAAGGGTTGTCACCCACCGTGATGCGGCAGCCCTGTGCGAACACGATCTCGGCAGCATCGCGGCACAGCGTGCGCATCCCGTCGAGCAGCGACACACGCTGCGCCGGCTCGCTCGAGTAGCCACCCAGCCGCGTCACGGCGGCGTTGGGACCGATCACCGCGATCGTTTGCGCTCGCGCGGGATCGAGGGGCAGCGTGCCATCGTTCGCGAGCAGGCACACCGACCTGCGGGCGGCATCGAGCGCCAGCGCGCGGGCCTTCGCCCCCGCTGCGGCGTCGGCGAGATCGGGATCGACGTACGGATTCTCGAACAACCCGCAGCGCATCTTGAGCTCCAGAACGCGCCGCACGGCATCGTCGATCCGACCCTCGCCGATGACGCCGCTTTTTACCTGCCTGCACAGCGAGGGATAAGCGCTGCCATCGGGCAGCTCGCTGTCCACTCCGGCGAGCAGCGCCTGGCGGGCCGCCTCGTCGAGATCGCCCGCGACCCGGTGCAGCTCCCTGAGCTGTTCGATCGCGAAGTAGTCGCTGACGACCAGCCCGTCGAATCCCCATTCGGCTCGCAGCACGTCTTTGAGCAGCCAGCGGTTTTTGTGACTCGGAATGCCGTCGATTTCGTTGTAGGACGGCATGACGGCCGCCACGTTGCCCCGCCGGATGATCTCGCGAAACGGCGGGAAGAAATACTCGCGCAACTCACGCTCGGCGAGCGGCGCCGGTGCGGCATTGTGGCCCGCCTCTGGCTGACCGTGCCCGGTCATGTGTTTGTGCGTGG
>JARRMH010000103.1:0-8371 GCA_037386205.1 Woeseiaceae bacterium
GCCGACGGTACGGATACACGCCCCCGGTGTAGGGGTATCCGCCGGGCAGGTTCTCCCGGTGCAGGAAAGACAGCAGTTCGCCCCAGTCGGAATAGTCGGGGGCGGCGATCTTCGGAATTTTCTGGTGGCTGAGCGACTCGCGGTAGTTGTTGCCCTTGATCTCGCGGCCCCGGACCGTGTAACTGTATTCCGCCGAACGGACGCCATCGCGTCGCAACGGCCATTCGCGCAGCAGCGCGAGCGATTCGGGGGTCAGGTCCCCGATGGCTTCCTGGTACCGCTGTCGCAACACCGCGAGGGAACGATCGCCGTCTTCGGCCAGCGCATCGGATGCGAAGGGATCCAGCGCCGCAGGCAGGTGCGGGTCGTCCAGCAGTCGCAGCGATTCGTAAACGTGCTGGGCGCGCGACGCGATCTCCGCCTGCTTGTCGATACCGGCATTGATCTTGCGGCCCTGCTCGGCGATCTCCGCGAGGTAGCGTACGCGTTGCCCGGGTATCAGCGCGGTCGCGCGGGGCTCGCGCATCGAGGTGTCGATATCCGGGGTCCAGCGCTCCGCGTCGAGGTCTGCTTTTTCGGCGACGCGACGGCAGAGCTCGGCGAACATCCAGCTGACGCCAGGATCGTTAAACTGGCTTGCAATGGTCGGGTAGACCGGCACGTCGTCGTCAGGCATGTCGAATTGCAGGCGATTGCGTTTCCACTGCTTGCGGATATCGCGCAAGGCATCTTCGGCGCCGCGCTTGTCGAACTTGTTGAGCACGACGAGATCGGCAAAGTCCAGCATGTCGATCTTTTCCAGCTGGCTCGCCGCCCCGTAATCGCTGGTCATTACATAGACCGAGTAGTCGACGAGGTCGACGATTTCGCTGTCGCTCTGCCCGATCCCGGCCGTTTCCACGATGACGAGATCAAAGCCGCAGGACTTCAGGCAGGCGATGTGATCGGCCAGCATTTCACTCGTCGCGAGGTGCTGGCGCCGCGTCGCGATGGAACGCATGTAGATGCGCTCGGAACGCAGGCTGTTCATGCGGATACGGTCGCCGAGCAGGGCACCGCCCGTCCGCCGCCGTGTCGGGTCGACGGCCAGGACGGCGATCCGCATGTCCGGGAAACTTGCGAGGAAACGATTGAGCAACTCGTCGGTGAGGGCCGCCGTCGTCCGCGCGATCAGGTCATCGATCATCGCGTTGAGGCCCATCTCCATGCCGTCATGCGGATGATAGATACGCTCGACGCCGTATTCCATCAGCGCCTCTATTTCCTCGGGCGTAATCGTGCCGCCACCGCCACCGAAGACCCGGATATGCCCGGCTCCGAAGTCGCGCAGGCGATCGATCATGTAACGAAAGAACTCGTTGTGTCCGCCCTGGTACGAGCTGACCGCGATGCCGTCGGCATCTTCCTGAACCGCGGCCCGGACGATGTCGTCTACGCTGCGATTGTGCCCGAGGTGAATCACCTCGACGCCCTGCGCCTGGATCAGCCGCCGCATGATATTGATCGCAGCGTCATGACCATCGAACAGCGACGCCGCCGTGACGAAGCGCAACGGCGTTGTGGCACGCTCGCTGGAGTCGCGCGGCAAGTCAGAGGCTGCCGTATTCATCATAAGATCCAAAGATTCCGATCCTGATCGGAATAATAGCGAAAAGAACTGCAGCAACGCATCCCTGCTGCGGGCGGGGGTCGCTGCTAGCGGTCGTTGACAACCTGCAGGTACGCATCGACCTGCGCTGCCAGGGCATTGAAATCACGATCGCTGAGCCCGGGCTCGACCCGTTCGATATCGAGCTTGTCGGTAATATAGTCATACAGCACCTGCATGCGCGATTCGATGCGGCGCACGTACTCGGTGCGGGACATGGTCACCCCGGTGTGCGGATCGATCACCGTAACGGCCGGGGATTTTGCCGACAGGTAGGAACCGGTGGACCTCTCGTTCAGCAGTTCCCGTATCTCACGCAGTTGCGCCGTGACCAGTACGAGGTCGCTGTACCTTTGTCTGAGATCGAGATACTCGGCGTCCGACTCGAGGCGCATGTCCTCGCTCATCGATTCCAGCAGCTGGTCACGCAGCTCGACGAACTGCGGCGCCCCTTGCTCGGCCGCGAGCCGATACCACGCCGACGCCCGGATGACGTCCTGCGGCACGCCCTTGCCGTATTGACTCATGTAGCCGGCCATGTACTGCGCATACTTGTCGCCGATGGCGGCGAGCTCATTCACGTAAATGAAGTAAGCGCGCTGGAAGTGGCCCGAGTTGTATAACTCCTCGGCCTTCTGGTGCAGGCGTAAAGTCGGCGAGTGAATGGAGCGCGCGTCGCGGGTTCCCTCTGCCCACCCGAGCACGGGCAGCATCAGGACCAGCAACAGCACGATTCGAATGTTCAATTTGGGCTCACCGGGTATCAGGAAAGCTGACACCGGATTGGAACAACCCGCGCTGCCCAAGTTCCGGCGATTTGAGCGACTCAGTCATCGAATTCCGGCGGCCGCTTTTCCAGGTTGGCACGCACCGCTTCCGCCTGGTTGGGCGAGCGCAGGAGATCGACCTGGATCGCAGCTTCGAGCGCCAGCGCTGCGTGCTCGGGGAGGCTCCACGCCTCGTTGACAAGCCGCTTGATACCCCTGATCGCCTGCGGCGACTTGCGGGCAATCATCGCGGCCGTCTCACGAGCCACGCGCAAAGCGTTGTCCTCGATACCCGTAATAATGCCGAGATCGAGCGCCTCGTCGGCACCGAAGACGCGCGCCGAAAATGCGAGTTCCTTGATCCGGTCCGGTGCGACGAGATGGCGCAGCGTCGTGCTGAGCGCCATGTCCGGAATCAGCCCCCACTTCGACTCCATGATCGAGAACCGTGCATCCGGCGCGGCGTACCGCAGGTCCGCGCCCATTGCAATCTGGAAGCCGCCACCGAACGCGGTGCCATGGATCGCGCAGACAACCGGGACCGGCAAGCGACGCCACGCGAATGCAACCCGTTGCGCCAGCGTTGCCGGCAACTCGTCATCCGCAGACAGGAGTTCCCCCATGACCTCCGCGGTGCCGTGCTGCAGCATTTCGACATCGATCCCGGCGCAGAAATTTTCGCCGGCGCCGCAGAGGACGACGGCTCGGACGCCGCGCGTTTCGCGCAAACGCGCGGCAGCGGCATCCAGCTCCCTGAACATGTCGAGATCCAGCGCGTTGAACTTTTCGGGACGGGAAAGCGTCACTTCTGCGACGTGGTCGTTCACTGTAACGGCAACACGCTCGCTCATGACACTGCCTCCTCGACGATCATGCGCGCAGCACGCACCTGCCGTTGCGCAGGACCTCGGCGCCACGCTCCCTGACATAGCAGCGGAAGCTGACGACATTCCCGTCCTGCCACATGTCGGTCGTAATCGTGTCACCCGGAATGACAGGCGAGGAAAACCGCGCATCGAATTCCTCGATCAGCGTGTAATCGTACTCGCAGATCGTCTGCAAGACCGCTTTGCAGGCGATGCCGAACGTGCACAGGCCATGCAGGATCGGACGCTCGAACCCGAGCGCCGCGGCGGCCGCAGGGTTGGCGTGCAACGGGTTTCTGTCGCCCGTCAATCGATACAAAAGCGCCTGGTCGGTGCGCGTCTCGATGTCGCATGACAGGTCGGGTTCGCGCCGCGGCGTCCGGTGCGGCGGAATACCCTTGCCCTTCGGCCCGCCGAAATCGCCATCGCCGCGCGCCACGATCGTGCAGCCCATCGAAAAAAGAGCCGTGTCGTCCCTGGCAAGGCGACCTTCGGCCTCGAGCAACACGAGTGCGCCGAGCTTCGGCCCGCGATCGAACACGTCGAGGACGCGTTTGTTGATCAGGAGGTCAGCGGCCGGCGGCAACGGGCGAAATAGCCGCATGCGCTGCTCACTGTGCAGGATCTGGCTGTAGTCCCAACCCAGCCCGACCGGAAACATTTCAGGGACGAGCACGGTGGCCAGCGTCGGCATCGTGTGCAGCGACTCAACGTGCTCACAGACGTACGGCAATTCCCGCGGATCAACCGGATCGCGCCCCATCCCCACGCTCAGGGCATACAGAATGGAATCCTTGTCGGTGTAGCTGAAGGGAAGATCCGTCTCGACCTTCGCCATCACCTCGTCGTAAATCAGAGCCATCTCTTGTCCGGGTCGGCCGTGTACCGCGACAGAGTGTACCGTCACATACGGAAAATACCGAACGGTGTTTCATCGGTCAGCGGCCGGTTCATCGCCGCTGCCAGGCCCTGGGCGAGCACGGTACGGGTTTCCAGGGGGTCGATGACACCGTCGTCCCACAGCCGCCCGCTGGCGTAGAAGGGATTACCCTGGTTGTCGTATTGCGCGCGGATCATGTCCTCGAAGTCGGATTTGTCCTTTGCCGACCATTCCTCGCCTTTCAACTCGAGCCCGTCCTCCCGGACCGTCGACAGGACCAGCGCCGCCTGCTCGCCCCCCATCACCGAGATCCGGGCATTCGGCCACATCCACATCATGCGCGGGCCATAAGCGCGCCCGCACATCGCGTAGTTACCGGCGCCGAACGATCCGCCGACGACGACCGTGAACTTCGGCACGGTCGCGGTTGCCACCGCGTTGACCATCTTGGCGCCGTCTTTTGCGATGCCGGCATGTTCGACCCGTTTACCGACCATGAAGCCCGTGATGTTTTGCAGGAACACAAGCGGTACGCGGCGCCGGTTGCACAGCTGGATGAAATGCGCTCCCTTGAGTGACGATTCCGGGAACAAAATGCCGTTGTTGGCGACGATACCAACCGGGTGGCCGTCGATGCGCGCAAAACCGCAGACCAGGGTCGCACCGTACAGCTTCTTGAACTCGTGAAACTCCGAGCCGTCGACGATGCGCGCGATGACTTCCCGGATGTCATAGGGAAACCGGAATTCGCGCGAGACGATGCCGTAAATATCCTCGACCGGGTGCAACGGCTCCACGGGTTCGTGGCGCTCGACGTCGGGCGTGCGTGCCAGGTTGAGGTGGGCAACGACATCACGCGCAATCTCGAGTGCGTGTTCGTCGTCGTCGGCAAGATGGTCCGTCACGCCGGAGATGCGCGAGTGCACGCTGCCGCCCCCGAGCGTTTCGGCGTCCACGACTTCGCCGGTCGCGGCCTTGACGAGCGGCGGGCCGCCGAGAAATATCGTTCCCTGGTCGCGCACGATAATCGACTCGTCGCACATCGCCGGCACATAGGCGCCACCGGCCGTGCACGAGCCCATAACGACGGCGATCTGCGGGATGCCCCGTGCGGAGAGGCGGGCCTGGTTATAGAAGATACGGCCAAAATGGTCACGATCGGGGAACACCTCGTCCTGGCGCGGCAGGAACGCGCCGCCCGAGTCGACGAGATAAATGCACGGCAGTCCGTTTTCCCCGGCAATCTCCTGCGCACGCAGGTGCTTCTTGACGGTGAGCGGGTAATACGTGCCGCCTTTGACCGTCGCGTCATTGGCGACGATCATGCACTCGAGGCCGTGAATCCTGCCGATACCGGTGATGATGCCGGCACTCGGGACGTCATCGCTGTATACCTGCCAGGCCGCCTGGCGCCCGATCTCGAGAAAGTCGGAGTCCTTGTCGAGCAGCGCCTTGACCCGGTCGCGCGCAAGGAGCTTGCCGCGTTTCAGGTGTTTCTCACGCGACCTCTCCGAGCCGCCCTGCATGACGTAATCGTTAACCTCACGCAGTTTTTCTACGAGCGCCTCGTGTGCTTCGCGATTCTTCTGGAACTCTTCGGACGAGCGATCGACCTTGGTCTGGATAACGGGCATCGGCCTCGACTACTTTGTCGCGTTGAACAATTCGCGGCCGATCAACATGCGACGTATCTCGCTGGTCCCCGCGCCGATCTCATACAGCTTGGCGTCACGCCACAACCGGCCGGTGGGATACTCGTTGATGTAACCGTTGCCGCCCAGCGACTGAATTGCCTCGCCGGCCATCCAGGTCGCTTTCTCCGCAGCCATGAGGATACATCCCGCAGCGTCGAAGCGGGTAGTCCGATCCTGGTCGCAGGCACGGGCCACCGCGTAGACATACGCCCGGCAGGCGTTCATCACCGTATACATATCGGCGATCTTGCCCTGCATCAGCTGGAACTCACCGATTGGCCGCCCGAACTGCTTGCGAGCGTGCACGTACGGCATGACCGCATCCATGCAGGCCGCCATGATGCCGAGTGGCCCGCCGGCGAGCACGACGCGCTCGAAATCGAGTCCGCTCATCAGGATGCCTGCGCCCTTGCCCTCGTCCGACAGGCGACTGTCGACAGGTATGCGACAATCCTCGAACACCACCTCGCTCGTGTCCGAGCCGCGCATGCCGAGCTTGTCGAGCTTCTGCGGGGTCGACAGCCCGGGCGTCCCGCCCTCGACGATGAACGCGCTGATCCCCTTGCTTCCTGCCGCCGGGTCGCTCTTTGCGTAAACGACCATCACGTCGGCACCCGGCGCATTCGTTATCCACATTTTCGAGCCGTTCAGCACATAGCTGTCGCCGTCGCGCTCGGCGGTCGTGCGCATGCCCATGACGTCGGATCCGGCCCCGGCCTCACTCATCGCAAGCGCACCGAGGTGTTCGCCTGTCACGAGTCCGGGCAGGAACTTTTGTTTTTGCTCGTCGCTGCCCCAGCGCCGGATCTGGTTGACGCAGAGGTTGGAGTGCGCGCCGTACGAGAGTCCGACCGACGCGGAAGCGCGACTGATCTCCTCCATGGCGATGACGTGCGCGAGGTAACCCAGGTCCGAGCCACCGTACTCGTCATCGACCGTGATGCCAAGCAAGCCGAGCTCGCCGAGTTCCGGCCAGAGATCGCGCGGAAACTCGTTACGCGCGTCTATTTCTGCGGCACGCGGTGCAATCCGGTCGCTGGCAAAACTGCGCACGGTTTCGCGCAACAGATCCAGATCTTCGCCGAGGCCAAAGTCGAATTCGAACATCAGCAAGGTCGTCCCGCGGAAAAAGGGCAGCGCTCCATTCTCCGGCCGCGGCGGCGCGCTTTGAATACCAGTCGGATAGTAGCCTTCAGCGCCGCGGCAACTCGTCGATGAACCGGGAGAACAGTTCGAACTGCGACGTGATGCCAAGCTTCGAGAACAGGTTGCGCTTGTGGACCATGACGGTCCCCGGGGCAATATCCAGCTCGCGCGCGACCGATTTGGTCGAGTGACCTCGCAGTAGCAACTGCGTGATCTCACGCTCGCGGCGTGTCAGCACATCGTGACCGAAGTTGTCGAAACATTCGGTCAGCCGACGGTGGATGTCCGGATCCGCGTGAGCATTGCTGTCGCCACCCCGCCACTTCTCCCAGATGCGTTGCATGGCCGCCCGCACCACGGGCTCGACGAGTTCCAGTCGTGAAAGTTCCGCCTTGGTGAACATTTTCCTGTGGCGCGCCACGACCAGGGCGAGCCCGGTCGTCCGCACAACCCCGACGACCGGGCCATCCAGCTGTAGTAGGGTTCCCCGTCCTCGGTGAGCTGGACCTCGTTGACGTCGACCTCCTCCTCCGCCTCCTCGGCGTCGTCCTCGTCGTCGATCCCCCGCCGAGCGTCCAGGACCCGGGCGTAGTCGGCGCCGGACATCATGAAGAGGTTGTGCTCCCGGGCGTAGACGACCCATTCCCCGTCGGGAGAGACGCTGGCCCAGTCCGGGTGTTCGTCCGGGGCCTCGTAGTCCGGTAGCTCCCGGAGTGTCTGGGTCGAGATCTGGTATTCGAAGTGATAGACCTTCTTGTCGGGCCGCGACTCCTCCCGCTCTTCGTCTTCCTGTTCGTCCTCGTCCACGCCGTCCTGCCCCTCCGCCTCCTCGTCCTGAGAGGATTCCACGTCGAACTGGAGCAGGTCGTCGCCGACGAAGCGGATCTTCTCGATCTCCAGGTGCTTGCCGTCCCAGGGATCCCGGGTGATCCGGGTCAGCTCTGCCGCCAGGACGTCCCGATCGAAGATGAGCCGTTTGCTCCCGGCCTCGGGGTCGACGATGTAGTACCAGGATCCGTCGGCGTTCTCCCACTGGTACCAGAACTTCTCGGTCCCCTCGATCCACTGGGGATCCACGGTGGTGGAGTGGATCATGTCCTCGATGTTGTAGGGGGCGAAGCGGGCCGCCAGCATGAAGTTCGCCGAGCCCTCCCCTCCCACGAAGCCCTCCTCCGCGGAGCGCCGCGAGGGGACCTGACCCTCGGCGTCCAGGGCGGAGAACGCGCTGCCGGCAGCCAGCACGGCCGCCAGGCCCAGGACGAGAGACGGGGAGGGTATGGAGCGAGGAGGGGTCGCGCGTGGCGGGATCATTCGGGGGGACTCCGGGAAGCGGGAGGTTCGCAGAACCCAGGCATAAGGCATCGTTGGGG
>JARRMH010000104.1:0-7360 GCA_037386205.1 Woeseiaceae bacterium
CGCCCACCTGGACGACCAGCGTCTGGTCATCGCCGCCACCTCCGACAGGGCGCTGAATCGCTGGGTGGCGGAACTCGCCGACGCGCGCGGCATCTTCTGCAACGTCGTGGACGAACCGGAGGCGTGCCGCTTCATCATGCCGGCGATAATCGTTCGATCCCCCATCATGGTGGCGATCTCTTCCGGAGGGACCGCGCCGGTACTCGTCAGGCGCCTGCGGGAGCAACTCGAGTCATTGCTGCCGGCGAGGCTCGGTGTCCTGGCCGCGCTCGCGGGACGATGGCGGACCAGGGTGGCGGCACGTCTCGGAGGCAGCACGGCGAGGCGGCGCTTCTGGGAGCGGGTATTCTCGGGGCCCGTCGCAGATGCGGCTCTTGCGGGCCGGACGTCCGAAGCCGAACTCGCACTCTCGGACACACTGTCTTCGGCAGTCGGCGGCGGCGACGCGTCGGCGAAGGGTATCGCCTGGCTCGTCGGTGCCGGACCGGGAGACCCGGGACTGCTGACCTTGCGGGCCCTGCAGGTCGCGCAGCAGGCGGACGTCGTCCTCTACGACCGGCTGGTCACACAGGAGGTACTCGAGCTGACCCGCCGGGATGCCGAGCGCATACCCGTGGGCAAGACGCCCGGCGGTCACTGCGTTCCCCAGGAGGAGATATCGGCCATGATCGTCAGGCTGGTGCAGGAGGGTCGCAGGGTCTGTCGTCTGAAGGGCGGCGATCCGTTCATCTTCGGCCGGGGAGGAGAGGAGGCGGAGGCTCTCGTCGAGGCCGGACTTCCGTTCGAAGTGGTACCCGGCATCACCGCGGCCGCAGCCTGCGGAGCCTACGCCGGCATCCCGCTCACGCATCGGGAGCATTCTCAATCCGTGGTGCTGATCACGGCCCACGGCAGCGACTCCATAGATCGACTCGACTGGGCATCGCTTGCGCGCGACCGCCAGACTCTCGCCTTCTACATGGGCGTGGGGCGACTCGATGCCATCCGCTCGAGGTTGCTCGAGCACGGTCGGGCGGCGACCACGCCCGTGGCGCTGGTCGAGAATGGCAGTACGCCGCGGCAGCGGGTGATTCAGGGAACACTCGCCGAGCTGGCTGAATTGGCGGACCGTTACCGGGTCCGGGCCCCGGCCGTTGTTTTCGTCGGAGAGGTGGCCGCGCTAGCGGGCAAGCTGAGCTGGTTCGGGGGCGACGCGAATGGACTACCGTTGGCGCTGTCGGCTTGATGCAACGGAAGGGGCCATGCGCGAGATAGTCGCCGACAGTGCGACTGGATTCTAATGCGCTGTGGAGCAGGTGCGCTCAGCGCTGAACATCTTGCGGGCGACGTCCAGCTCCTCGGCCAATCGTGGGGAGGCCTGCGCGCGATGGACTATGCGCTCGTTCATCGGGAGCAGCGGAAAGGACCCGTCATTTCAAACCGGATGTCCAGCGCGCCGGTTTCACCGGATGAAGTAGCCGGTTACTCGCCACACTCCATCGTCGTCCTTCATGGCTGTCACCGTCTCAACAGCCGCAGCCTTGTTCTCAAAAGAAGAGGCGAACTCGAAAACAACGTACTCGCCGTCAGGCGCACCCGGTAGTGTTGTGCGGATCTCTGCCGCGGCCAGGTCGCGCGATTCGAGATCACCCAGCGGCATGCGAGCGGCGCTGACAGACTCTTCCCAATCCCCTTTGGAGATAGAGGCCTTGAAGAGCGTCGATGCCGACTCCCAGCTTGACCGGTACTGAGCGGTATCCGTCAGCATGAGCCATTCCACTGTTGCTGATCGTGCCTCCTCGATAACCTGCGATTCACTGACCTGCGCAGCAATCGGAGTCGACAGCAAGAGCAGAAGGGTACAAAGCAAGTACTTCACAATATTATTACTCCTGGTTGGACGAGAGCGATGAAGATCGACTCCGGAAATCATACCTCACACGGTCGTTGTGGCCGCTCTTCGGTCAAGAGTCCACCGCTCTCCAGGTGGGTATACGGCCTGCTACGCGTCATCTCGCAATTCATCGCTGTTACTTTTAGTCAGCAGCCGATGAATCCCGAAAGACAGTGGCGACAGAAGTAGCAAAAGCAGCGTCGTGATGACCGGCAGACCAATCAGGAACCAAATGCGAGCGGGGTGACTAGTGAGTGCTCGCGGGCTCGGGCACGTCCCGATAGATCTCTCGGAGCTGCCGTCCCTGCGTCACGTCGACCAGGATGTGCGCCGCGATCGGCAGCCAGATCGAGCCGCTGATGGCGAAAAGGACGCCCAGCACGGCGCCGACGAGGCCGGTGCGGACGATGCCGGCAAGCCCCTGATAGCTGTGCGCGAGTCCGAAGGCGAGCGATGACACCGCAACGGCCGGCCAGATGCCCATGAAGTGTTGCAGGTACCAGAGCATGAAACCGCGGAAGACGATTTCCTCGACGATCCCGGCTGTGACCGAAAGTTGGTAGAAGACGCGCAGTTCCTGATTCGACTGCGGCAGGAAGTGACCCAGGTTGCCGAAGGACGCTCGTTGTTCGTCTCGCTCCGCCTGCGAAAGCTCGCTTACCCGATTGCCGGCCAGGAACAACAGCAGCACGCTCACCGTCACGACGGATGTACTGAGCCAGAAGCCAGCGCCCGACGGCGGAACGAATCCGAGCAATTCAAAAGACCGACTGGCATCGATCCAGACGGCGAACAGGATGGTGAGGAAGAGCCATTCCACGCCGATCGTCTGCCAGTACAGCCGAACACGATCCGAGTGCTCGCCGGCCGCGATCCGCTTCAATTCGGCGACATAGTTGTAGCGACCAACCACGGGTTGTACGACAAAGAGAATGGCGATGAGGATGTGGTCCAAGGGTGTCATGTGGTAATCTACATTCACGAAAGAGTGAATAATAATATTCACGCGAACGTGAATAGTCAAGCGACTTGTGCCGGAGCTGGATAGCAACTTGAAAGAGATATTGAAAATCAATGACCTGGAGCAACTCCGTCTGCTATCGGATCCGCTCAAGCTCGACATCGTCCAGGTCCTTGCGGAGGGGGAATATACGGCGGCGGACGTCGCCGACAGGCTGTCGGAACCGGTCACAAAGCTCTACCGGCATATCGACGCGCTTCTCGACGCGGATCTCATCGAGGTTGTGCGCAAGCAGAAGAAGCGCGGCACGATCGAGCGTCATTTCCGCGCAGCGGCACGCCGCTTCGAGGTCGATCAAAGTCTGTTCTCGGAGGATCCCGAGGGCAGTGACATTCGGAGTGCGCTGAGAGCAGCGGAAGACGATATCGTGGCCGCCGTTCGGGACGGTTCTGACGAGAACCTTATCTTGTCTCGCATACGCCTCAAGGGCTCGGCCGAGCATATCGCTGAACTCCAGGCCGAGTTGTCAGAGTGGCTACAGCGGCTGCAGGCGGATGATGGTTCAGACGACGGCGAAGAACTGGTCGAGGCCGGTGCATTGATCGCGTTCTACCGCGTGAGGGGTAGTTGACAGGCGAATTCTCGCAACACCGGTTGCCGACCAGAAATCCGGCTCGCCGACGGCTGCATGCCGGCATTCTTCCGCGAATTTCTCGATGATCTCGAGCACTGCGTCCCTTGAGCCGCAACCGGGTACCGGTTCCTCCTCGACGTTAGGCGCGGTCATCTCTGTCCAGGTCCGTCCAGCACCATGATCAATCCGCAAACTGTGCACGTACGAGCGGGCTGCGAACGGCCCGCCAGATTATCTGGACGTTCTGGTGCATGCTCCCGGCGCGGCGTGCTGCGAACGCGAGCAATGCATCGAGTGCATCGCGATCATAATAGTGCCCGCTGAATACCAGTGCTTCGATACGCAGCGTGTTGCTGATGTCCTGCAGCGGGTCTGCGCTTACCAGGAGCAGGTCGGCCGATTTGCCGGTCTCGACCGAGCCGTAGCTGTCGTCGAGCCCCATATACGTCGCCGCGTCGATCGTGGCTGTGCGGAGCGCCGCCGCAGGTGACAGGCCTGCCTCGACGAGAAGACCCAGCTCATCGTGAAGACTGAATCCGGGGTAGACGTAGGTGTCGAACGAATCCGTGCCGGCCAGCAGCCGCACGCCGGCCGCATGAGCTTTTCGTACGTGTCCCAACGCCAGCGAGTAGAGTGCTGCACGGACGTTGCGGCCCGATGCATCGAGCGCGGTCGCGGCATTGCGGTCGGCATCCGGAGTCCACATGAGTCGGCGCAAAACGCCCGGCACATACTGCGATCTTGGATCGTTTCGAAACACCGGGTCATGCGCCATGGCACCCATGCGCAGAGTCTGCAGTGTCGGGGTCCACCACGTCTCCGACCCCGCCATCGCCGCCATCATTTCGTCGCAACGCGCCGTGTCCTGACCATCGACGAGGTCGGCGATGAACCCGGTATCGTATGCCGCCAAAGGGTCCGGCAATGCGCGGAAGTCGTCCGCCGCCTCGTAACACTCCAGAGCGAACAGGCGTCCATGCTCGATGCTGCGTTGCCCGGCATCGATCGCCTGCCGCAGCGGCACCTTCAGCGGGCGATGCCCCGCCAGGGCCAGGTCGTGAGCGGCGGCGGCATCGGCGAGCGCCGCGTAGGCCTCGGGCGAGACGGCGGAGTAGACCTTCAGGAAGTCCGCGCCAGCGTGCTCGTAGAAGCGCGCGAGTGCGTCGGCGTCGGAGGCATTACGCAGGCGGAAGAATGATTCGTATCCCGCCGGTACTTCGTCGCCGCCGTTGATCTGGAAGCTCGACTGGCCGATGTAACGTGGCGACAGGCTCGCCCCGGAGGCCAGCTCGCGATTCCAGCGCGTGCGGTCTTCGATGCAGGCGATGAACGGATCGGACCGGGACATACAGCCCCACATCTCCCGCACACCCGTGACGCCGTTCGCGATGAACAGCGGATGCTGGTATTGGTCCGCAAAGGTGTTCGAGTGGGTGTGCATATCCCACAGTCCCGGCATCAGGTACATGCCGGTTCCGTCGATCTCGCGAGCGTGCGGCGGGGCGACGGCGTCCGTGCCGATGACTGCGATCACCCCGTCGCGTACCACGACATCGGCGGGTTGCCTCGCCGTGCTTGCCTGTACATCGACAACGCGTACATTGCGAATCACCACATCGCCTGCAATTCCCGGCCGGGGCATCTCGGGCGGCGGCCAGACGACCAAGACGGCAAACGCTGAAAAGACGGCCGCTACGATCGCGCCGAGCGAGAGGGCGGCGTAGCGTAGCAGATTACGCACCGCTAGCTGCGCTCTCGAGTCGCGCGACGACGCAATAGCTCGCCTTCGGAGCCGACTGCCAGACCTCTTCGAGATCAAAGCCGGCATCGTCGAGCCACTGCATGAATTGCGTCTCGCGGAACACGTTGATGCGCGGCAGCAGGCCCAGCGAGTGGCCCAATGGGGCGATCCGGTTCCAGAAACGAGAGTCGGAGTGGCTGTCAGTGATCTCGGGGTTACTCATGGTGTGTTCTCCGGGCCGGCCCTGCCGACTTAGCTATTGTGTCCGATACTGGTATTAGTTGTTACTCGAAACAGCTTGCCGGGCGGTCATTCAATTCTGACACTCGAGAGATGTTCTGTGAGCAACCGATTGCTACAAGTTCTCTGTCTTATCCAGACCTTCTATTCCCCCATGGGCCCAGGGGGACGACTTGGGACCAGAGACTGAAATAAACAAAGCTATATGGCGTTTAGCGCATGCATAGCGTGCTGGCGACGGTACGGCATGGGCCGACAAGCCCGATGATGTGCCCGTAGCTGTGCTCGAGCGGCACGAGAGTGGCTGGAAAGTAGTCACGTTCCAAAACACGCCCTTCGTTGTCAACGAGTTCCGTGACAATGGAGATCTGAAGCGATTCAAGCGTCTCGCCGCCGAATAGAACGCTGAACCGTAGTACCTAGCCTACTCACGGCGGCTTAGTAGGGTTAGCTCCGGACCCGCACCGGACGGTTGGCTCTACTTTCAGCTAGACTCACTGCTCCTGACCCAAAGCTGCCTCTCATCTGAATCTGCCAAGAACCAATACAAGGACCGCAAGATGTTGTTATCTGTTCGATCGGCGCTTCTGGCGCTGTTGATAGCGTCACTTTCAATCACGACCGGCTTTGCCTCTGCTGACGTTGATGAGGGCCAGAAAGCGGTACTCGTTACCGGTGCCACAAGTGGCATTGGCCTGCGAATTGCGGAGCGGCTGGCTTCCGAAGGCTATTTTGTCTACGCGGGTGCCCGCAAACAGGCAGACATTGACCGTCTCAATAAGTTGGAAAATATTGAGGCAATTCGTCTCGACGTGACAGTCCAGGATGAAATTGACGCAGCCGTGAAGCACGTGAGTGAAGCCGGACGCGGTCTCTGGGGGCTCATCAATAATGCCGGCGTCTTTATCGGCGGGCCGATTACCGACGTAAGCATCGAAGAGACAATCTGGCTGTTTGACGTAAACGTCTTCGGTGTCTACAGGGTAACTCAGGCTTTCGCTCCTTTGATCATAGAAGCTAAAGGACGAATCTCGACAATTGGTTCAATTTCGGGAGTAGGATCCAGTCGATTCTTTAGCCAGTACAGCATGAGCAAACATGCAATGGAGGCATTCACCGATTCGCTTGCTATTGAGATGGAGCGATTCGGCGTTGACGTGAGCATTATTGAGCCAGGCAACTACGACTCGAATATCGTCGAAACCGCCTGGAAGCGAATGCAGGAGAAAGGCTATATAGACGAAGATTCACCGTATGCCGCGGACCTGAAGGAATTCATGGAATGGCCCGCTGACCGCAGCATCTACAAGGAACCTGACGAAGTTGCGGACGCAGCGATGCATGCGATGTTTAGCGACAATCCCAAGCGCCGCTACATGACGGTGCCCAGTGCTGACGAAGCCCGTTGGGCAATCGGTTCGATGATCCGCGAGTTGGCTGAGCTCAATGACTGGCAGGCCTACTCGTTCACGAGTGAAGAGCTAGTGGCCATGCTCGAGGAGGCTATGGGCGAGGCGGCCAACTAGCTCTGGCATTCCGAATGCGAACGGAATGCTTCTGGCCGGAAACCGACCCTTTGTCGCTGACTCCGGCTAGCCCGCTCTCAGCGGGTGGTTAGGGTCCGCTCCCGAACCTAAGCGAACCGTTGCCTGTGATTCTAAGCTAGACTGACCCGGCTGATGTGGTGCCACGTCGGTCTGTCTCTTTATTACAGGCAATAGACTTATGAGCCGCAATCCCTCCAAATGCCTTTTCGGCGCCTGTCTACTGGTCCTGGTCGTGTTCGCAGACGCTGCTGCAGCGATCACGGTAGGCGACCCCAGCGTTAGCTGTGCTGAGGATCCGGCCTGCATCAACCGCCTGCACCCTGCGATCCCGATGGTGACGAAAGTCGATCCTGGTGAGCGGATC
>JARRMH010000105.1:0-8160 GCA_037386205.1 Woeseiaceae bacterium
TCTGAAGGAGTTCGTCGGCGGCCGTTGGACGGCACGGCTGCGGGTGCACGAGCCGGGCCAGGAAGGCATGTTCCCTGCCTGGTGGCTGCTCGGCGCCCGTAATGACGAACCCCCGGTGCAGGAGCCGGACGAGAACGTCTGCTGGCCCGCAACCGGCTCCGGCGAGATCGACATTTTCGAACATCACGGCCACGGCGAAGCGGCGGTCTACGCCCTGCGGATCATCGAGGACCTGGGAAATTGCACCGGCGACTGGGAATCCTCACAAAAGATCGTGAGCGCGAAAATCGACGAGTATCACGAGTATTCCGTCGAATGGCTGGGGGACGACCTGATCTTCAGACTGGACGGCGAGGAGGTCCATCGCCTGCCCGGCAGAGCCGACGATCTCCCGGAACCATTTTTCGCCATACTCAATTTCGCCAAGCTCACCGACGGGCCGCTTGACAGCGATTGGGTCATGGAGGTGGACTGGGTCAGGCACGAGTCGCGGCGCTGAGTGAGGCAATCTCATCAAACACGAGAACGTGTCCGCGACCCGAAGCGGACGCTTGTCTGACGACCCCATAGTGGCATATCCCCGGCGTGAACGCATGATGGCCCGTGTGTTCCGGCGAACCGAGTATTACTGTGCCCGGGGGGTTGCGACGTTCCTGATTGGAGCGGGTCGGCAATTTTTCACGACACCACCGAACGGTCGTCCGGTAACGCGCCGCGCTGGAGACAACGAATAGCCTGATCAGGTCGTTAAGGCACGCCGTCATTTTGACTTCTTTGGTTATATACTCACCGGGCGGGAGAGCCGGGGAATAAGACCTGAAGAAGGATTCGGCCTCGGCTCCCATTTCAGACCATGGAATTGAATCGTGGGGAAATAAAAATGAGAGCGAGAAGACTTGAAGTGACACTAGCAGCCGTCTGTCTCATGAGCGTCGCTGCGACAGGCACGAATGCCGCCGATTACCTGATCGGGGCCAGCGGCAAGAATCTCAACAGCCTGAACGGCGTTGTTTCCCGGGCAGGCGGCACGCTGGAGCGGACTTTTCCCTTCGGCATCGCGGTTGCGAGCTCGGACGACCCGGCATTCGCCGAGAACCTATACGACATCGCCAATATCCAGTTCGTCGTCGAAGACGTCGGATTCGAGGTTGTCGCGCCGGTGCAGAATATCGCGGCTGACTTCGGCTACCCACCGAACAGCGGTGACGATGACTTCTTCTTCGACCTGCAGTGGGGTCACAACTACGTCGGTGCCCAGGAGGCCTGGGCCGATGGCTTCTTCGGCCAGGGCGTAAATGTCGCCGTGCTCGATGGCGGATTCGATGTCGACCATCCGGACCTTGTCGCGAATATCGTCGATACGGCGGATATGACCGGCCAGGGCGTCGACTACGCCTGCCCCGACCCGTTCAGCCACGGCACGCACGTCGCAGGCACGATCGGGGCTGTGGACAACGGCTATGGCGTGATCGGCGTCGCACCGCAGGTCAACCTGATGCTGGTCAAGGTGCTGTTCGACGAGCCGCCACCGAGTAACCCGGCCGGTGTTTGCAGCGGCACGGGCTCATTCGCGGATGTGATCGAAGGCATCTATTACGCAGCCGAGAACGGCGCCGATGTCATCAACATGAGCCTCGGTGATACCATTGCGCGTATCGGTGCCGGCGGTAACAATGCCGCGATCTCGGCTCTGCAGAACGCGGTTAGTCAGGCGATGACCTGGGCGTACCAGCAGGGCGTCACGGTCATCGTATCGGCGGGCAACGCAGCATCCGACCTCGATGGTGGCGACGCGAGCAGCGTACGCTTCAACAACGGGCTGTCACATGCCGTCGGCATCAGTGCGCTCGCGCCCGAGAACTGGGCGACGAACGGCAACGTGCCGCTGGACCCCGCTTCTTATACCAACTACGGCACCTCGAGCGTGGATTTCGGTGCTCCCGGCGGTGACTTCGACTATCCGGGTAACGAGGGCTGTGTCGTCGCCGGGCTGTTGCGACCGTGCTGGATATTTGACATGGTCTTCAGTGCCGGGGGCAACGGAGGGTGGTACTGGTCGGCGGGCACGAGCATGGCGTCGCCGCACGCAGCCGGCGTCGCGGCGCTGATCATCTCGGAGACCGGTGATGCCAACCCCGCTCACGTCATCAGGGAAATGCGGCGGCGCGCGAGCGACGCCGGCAAGCCCGGACGTGACGACGTGTATGGACACGGAATCACCAACTCCGGGCGCTAGTTCCGATCGGCCGATCTAGCGCCACCGCAGCTGAGCGCGATGGTCTGGCACAGCGGCCGGCGAAATCGCCGGCCGCTCTCAGCCGTGAACCGACACGTTCAATCCTGACTCTAGCTAGCCCGCTCTCTGCGGGTCGCCAGGGTCGCCAGGGTCGCTGGTCGACCCGAACCGAACGGCTGCCCGCACTTTGAGCTAGACTCGCCACTGCCGACCCATTCCCGACGGTCACTAGGAAAGCTCTATGAGAAGACTGCTATTGGTTGCCGTGCTCGCACTCTCGGGTTGCACCGGCATCCCCGACGGCATCGATCCGGTCGAAGACTTCGAGCTCGAACCGTATCTCGGCACCTGGTACGAGATAGCGCGTCTCGATCACCGTTTCGAGCGTGGGTTGTCGAATGTCACTGCCAACTACTCGCTGCGCGAGGATGGCGGCGTCCGTGTCCTGAATCGCGGTTATCGCACTGAGAACGGCACGTGGGACGAGAGTGAAGGCAAAGCCTATTTTGTCGATAATCCTGATGTCGGACGGCTAAAGGTTTCCTTTTTTGGTCCTTTCTATGGCGCTTACAACATATTCGAGCTTGGAGAAGACTACCAATACTCGATGGTTGCCGGCCCGGACCGCTCCTATCTCTGGATTCTCGCGCGGGAACCAGAGCTACCTCAGGCGATGATCGACGAGCTTGTCTCCAAAGCGAAGGCGGCAGGCTACGACACGTCCGAACTGATCTTTGTCGAACACGACAAGGCCCGGTGAACCCGGTGCGCCCTGATTCGATCGAATTGCCTGCCTCGCGCCGACCGCTCGTGGCCGGAAACCAACCCTGCGCGAGGATACGACCCCAGTGTTTGCGGCGCCGACAAGAGCATGCCGCTTGTCATGCAAGCACCGGCTACGCAACAATGAGTTCAAGCTCTCACTCGACAGTTGGAGTCGGCACAGGGGGCTGATCAATGGGACGGTCAGACGGACTGGTCCGCTGAGTGGGAGCAGCCAGAGTCGCTTATCGACCCGAACCGGGCGCGCACGATGACTGCAGCGGGTTGTGGGCATCGTCGTTGTGGCAACTCCGGCATCTTCGACTACGCTCAAGTGTGGGTGATCACGTACATCTCCCTGGAGGTCGGAATGAGAAAAATCAATGCTCCGGTTGTCATTACACTCGTAAGTACCTTCATGACCTCACAGATCCAAGCGGCGGCACCTGTGCTGGATCAACAGGCACCGGCTGCAGATCCAGTTGCATTCACTT
Organism: Woeseiaceae bacterium; assembly: GCA_037386205.1. Taxonomy (GTDB): domain Bacteria; phylum Pseudomonadota; class Gammaproteobacteria; order Steroidobacterales; family Woeseiaceae; genus UBA1847. The sequence goes on from JARRMH010000105.1 coordinate 3,493, forward strand.
TCGCACTGGGCGGAGAAAGTGGGCAGGTCTTGTATCAGTCACTCACAGTTGGGTTGAACGGCCGACTGGCAGAGCTTCGCCTGCCAATAGGCTGTGAGTCCGGGGAAGTCATTCTCCAGGTATTCGATGCGAATAGTGAGGGATTGCCGATAGCAGGTGCGGCCGCACGGTTGACCCGCAGATTCGCAGCCGATTCTTTTCCTGAGGTCGTATCCACTGAATTTCAATCACTTCGACTCGGAGGCCGTGTTGGCGTAAGTGCGGGAGAACAGATCGTTATCGTCTTGAGCAACCCTACCGGATCGTGCGGAATCGCATACGGTGTGAATGGTGATGGCTATACTGGCGGCACGGGACACGCCGATGACACAACCGATACAGCCCCACCCGTACCGCTGAACTTATCGCCAGGCAGTCCCGATGACCTGCCGTTTCAAACTTGGGTCCGCTTGACGGGCCCACGCTCTGCATAGCGGAGGAAAAGGTGTCTGTGACGGTGCCGGAATCGCACGGGTGGCCTCTCACCGTCAATGCCGCTCCTTAGAGAATTAATGGAGACTTGATGGAAATCGCAGGTTTTGTATTTGGAATTTTCGGCTTAGTGGCTTTCGTGCGGATAGAAAAACTGATCAAGACACTGAAACAACAAGGTGTCCTGGATGAAGACTACAAAGAAGATTGATCTTTCGGGACGTGAGCGCCATCGTGGCCAGAATGGATATCCGTCGTCCGCTGGGCACCTGAACAAGTGGTTCGAGATCGTGGGGCCAAACCACAGTGCGGACATGCGAGAGCCGACGAGCTACAGGCACATTGCCCGCGACGGTCTTTAATCAAGAGCCCGAACAGGGTACAGGTAATGGAGCATGGGTGACCCAGAGATCATCGAATCCGTTGCGCTGGCTCGTCGCGTCGGTCTAGCCTGGTTGGCGACACTGCTTGTCGGCATTATGGCCACCGTCCTGTTGGGCCGGGAGATCGACATTAACCTGTCGGCCGATGTGGAGGCAGTGGCTGTAGCCATGCTGGACGCTGAAACCCGACTGCGCGCCTTAGCCTATGCCTGGATGTTGATTTTCGCGCTGGATCTTCTGGTGAGTCTCGGCCTTTTCTTGTTGCTAAGGTCCGCTGGCCCGCTGTTGGCCGCCTGGAGTCTGGTTGCCCGGATCATGGCCGGGTTGCTGAGCGTGCTGGGCGCAGTTTTCATGATGAACTCTGCCGAAATCGCCAGCCGACCCGCCTACACGGTGCTGGCAGACAGCGCCGATCGACTGCTGCTCAATGGCCTGCAGGCCACCTCCAATTACACCTCTTCCCATCTGTCGATCGTGCTGTCGTCTACCGCGCTGGCCGGATTCTTCTGGCTGTTCCTGAAGTCTGGGCGCATTCCGAGATTGATCGCGGGTTGGGGACTTTTCGCCTCGCTTTTCGTTGCCAGCACCATTGTGCTGCGCGACTTCATTCCCGCGATGGGCAACATAACGATCACTATGGCCTTCATGCTGTCGAATCTGGTCGCACTGTTCTCAACGAGTATCTATATGGCGGCCAGGGGTGTAAGGGCTAAATAGATGAGGTGGTCTATATCGACTCTGACAGGGTGATTCCGCCCATCACTTCGGACCAGTGGCTTAAGGTTTCATCGGCTCTTCCTGGCCGTAAACGGACCATTCACCGAGCACACACCGAAGCTACCGCCCTTAATCAATAATGGTCGCTTATCCACCCGGAGCAGAACCCTCCTACCGTAACCCGTAATTCTCCGGATTGACGCAGAGATTGTCTCGCTGGACCATTATTTTGGGAAGTTTCTAAAGGCAAATTCAGCGAAAGCTGCGGACGCAAAGCCACGGGTCCTCGCCTCCTTACAGACGTTGTTCCTGACGTCACCACAGGATCCAAGATCGCCGAGCTGCCGACTTCGGGTATCAAACTATAAGTGTGCCCACGGAAGGAGGTAGTGTCATGATATCGATACGATTCTTGGGGACTGCCGCCATTTTTTTCTGCACCGCAATTGGCCTCAGCGGCTGCTTCGACGGCGGCGGTATTTCTGGGTCGCCACAATAACCCGATACCGGGGAAGCACCTACAATCAGCAGTCTTGAGCTTTCCCGGGATACATTCAGCTACATGGAAGGTGATGGGAATGTCGGCGTGACCGCGACGCTTGCCTATTCCGATGCGGATCAGGACATCGTGACCATGCACGTAGAGATGTCGGACGGTACAAGCGAGACGATGCCGCTGGCAGCAGTAGATGCAGCATCCGGAACGCTGACGGAGGAGTTCTCCATTGCTACGGAGAAGATCGGTACCCTGGATGTTGAAGTCTGGGTGACGGATTCGGCAGGCCATGCTTCGAATCGCCTGAGCGCCTCCATTGAGGTCGAGAGCACGATTCCCGAGATCTCCAATCTGCGACTATCGCACGATACCCTTAACTACATGGACGGCGACGGGAGCGTAAGCGTGACTGCGACGCTTGCCTATTCCGATGCGGATCAGGACGTCGACACCATGCACGTAGAGATGTCGGACGGTACAAGCGAGACGCTGCCGCTGGCAGCAGTAGATGCAGCATCCGGAACGCTGACCGAGGAGTTCTCCGTTGCTACGGAAAAGACCGGTACCCTGGATGTTGAAGTCTGGGTGACGGACGCGGCAGGCCATACCTCGAACCGCCTGAGCGCTCAGATCAGAATTATCGATGATCTATCGACATGGCTCGAACGCGAGTCCGGGTTGCCAAACATCCTCAATGATGTGCTCTGGAGTGGCGAGCAGTTTCTGGCCGTCGGTGACGGCGGCCTCATCATGCGCTCCGAGAATGGAGTCGTCTGGTCACGCGTCGATTCCGGTACTACCGTCAATCTCAATGCGATTGCCGATATCGGCCTCGGTTACTCACGTTATTTGGTTGTGGGTGATGAGGGCACTGTACTTTACTCTGAGGACAATGGTGAGAACTGGTCCCCAACTGAAGGCCAGGGCCCCCAGGAAGTTTCCCTCAGGACAATCGGGCCCTCCGGCTTCACGACAATCATCGCCGCGGGGAAGAACCAGGGTGGCACCGATACTGCATTCATTATGAGTTCGGACGACGGTGGCCGGACATGGACGATTGCGGAGGATCTGCCACAAAGCGGAAGATCCGTCACCGATCTGACTCAATTCGCCAGTGAAGCGTCGGGAGAAGTCCGTATCGTCGCAACGACACAGCTCGAGGGTGATGGTGACAACAGTGATGCGAGGGTATTGCTGTCTAGTGACGGGCTGAACTGGATTGAGGTCGTTTTAAGCACGGCACCAGTCAGCACTTACGCCATCCTGCACGATGGTGATCGGTACTGGGCAGCAGGCGACGCAGGGTGGACGTTCAATTCTGCTGACGGCGTCAACTGGTCCGAAGTGCAGACACCTGCCCCAATACGACTCCTCGCGTTAGCCTGGTCCGGGTCGACCCTGATCGCGGATGGTGAAAATGAGTTTTACGGCTGGGGCCCTGCGGACGTGACAGGTGTTGCGACTTCCGACGCCGGTGAAACATGGACGCTGTTCCCCATTGCTGCGAATTACGACAGCCGTGGTCTTGCCTGGGGTAATGGGCGGTTCGTTTCAGTGGGGTGCGCAGGATCCGAGGAGGACTGCGTGGGCCTCGATCGGGGCGAAGGAGCGATATTCAGCACCCCCTGAATAATGGCGCGTAGGCTCCATCGGCCACAGCGTAACCGTTTTGTAACCCCGGTCCGACTCGGCGCCGGGGTTGCCCTCTAACTCCAATTCCGCTTCTGGGCGGTAAGCGAGCTTTTTGCTGCTGACTTCTGCTAGCCCGTTCTAAGCGGGCAGCCAGGGTCGATTAACGACCGGTAGCGGCCGCGTCGATCCAGGCCCCCATCGTAATGGGATTCGCCACTCCATCAGCCCGGCGCATGGCTCGAGTGATTACACGAGAAGCGATGAATCGGTTGGCAACACTGAACTGACTCGAGGTCTGTCTATCGTGACCATTCAGCGGCAGCATGCAGTTGTTGAATGTCCGAGTTTGAAGTCAGGGCGTTTTCGGCTCGCTGCAATGCTGAACGCGATTCCTTTCTTGCGGCATCCGACAGGCGCTCACAGTTCATCGATGCGATTGCCTGCAGCGCTTTCTGCAATCGAATTTGAACCTCGATGATGCCAGCTCCGTCTCTTTCGGTCGCGCGAAAAGCATCTTCAAGCATTTCGGTCGCTGATATATCCGGAACAGATATTCGGTCAAACTGCACGGAGTGCGGTTCGTCCTCAGTCGGCGGCCTCGAAAAGACCTCGAACAAGCGGATGAAAGAACCAAATATTCTGATCGCTGTTCCAGGATCGTTTACGGCCGGCGACAGCGCTCTGCTGGCGATTTCGGATAGCGCAACGAGTGCGAAGCGCGGATCGTCGTCGTAAACCCGGTTCTTGCCGATCTCGAAGGCTTTGACAATTTCCGAAAGTCCCTCTTCGGGAAGCGCCTCCTCGTCCTTGCTCAGATGGGCGAGCGGGCGGCCAGGCGCGACGAACACGCCGGGGACCGCAGTGAGAACGATACGTATCGCATTTTTGGAAGCGAACTCCTGCAGTCCCTTCATATCGACGTGTTGAACATACCCGATCTTGTCTGCAAACACGGGATTACCCTGGTCG
>JARRMH010000106.1:0-12115 GCA_037386205.1 Woeseiaceae bacterium
TTGAAATTCTTGTAGCGATCCCAGTCGCAATACGCTTTCTTGGCAACGATGCTGCCTTTGAGCAGCAGTCGTGCGAGGACGAGCCCGATGTCGAATACCTGGAGGCCGCTGTCGCGCACACCCAGGGCAACGTTCTCGAAGTCGCAGAAAAGTGCCAGTTGGTGGTTGTCATTCATCGTCGATTAGCCTGTCGAGGTCGCCGACGTCGAGGATAGGTGCCGCCTCGACGTCTCTCGCATCGAGCAATGCTGCGATGCGTTCCAGCGCCGTAATGATCATGGATTGTTCCCAGCTTTCCAGCCGGTCGAAGCCCTTCTGAAAGCGACTTTGCAGCAAGTCCGGCGAGTGCTCAAGCACTTTGTGACCGGCATCCGTCAGGCGGACCCAGATGCGACGCCGGTCCTCGGTGTCGCGGCTGCGCGTCACGAGGCCGCTCGACTCGAGTTGATTCAGCAACACCGTGATCGTCGCCTGTTTCAGTTCGATCGCCCGCGCGATCGCACTCGGCAGTGCCTGTTCATGCTGTGCAACGTACTGCAGCAGCAGGATCTGGGAGGTTGTGAGTTCCGATTGCTGTGCCAGCGTACGCGCGTTCAGCTCGGTAACCTTCAGGATGCGTCGCAGGGCGACGAGCGCCTCGGTGGAGCGGTTTTCCATAGAAACTAGTTTGATGATAAAAATCTATACTAATCAGCTTATTATAAATTTTTATCATCAAACTAGTTTCTATGGAAAATCGCTCCACCGAGGCGCTCGTCGCCCTGCGACGCATCCTGAAGGTTACCGAGCTGAACGCGCGCACGCTGGCACAGCAACGAAGGCAGGACGCTCGACCTCGCCGACGACGGCAGCTTCGTCATCGCCTGATTCCGCATCTCTCACGCCACTCCCAATTGAATTGCAAGGAGGAAGCAATGCTTTCCGTAACCACACCCGCACTCGAACAACTGCACAGCTCGTTGTTGTCTTCTGAAGATGAGAGCAAGTGCTTTCGCATCGTGCCGAAGGACGAGTCGACACTGACGCTCAAGTACATGGAGTTCGAGGATTCCGACACGACCTACGAGATGAAAGGCCGTACCGTGCTGGCGCTGCCAGACGTGCTGGTACCGTACTGTGAGGACAAGAACCTCGACGTAGGCAGCGACGGCGGGCTCGAGCTCGCCTGATTGCCCAACCGGACTGACGGAATAGTCATAGTCTATGGGCGGGCTGCGACACATCATTGTCGTAGGTGCAATTGCGACCGGCGTACTCGCCGGTCCAATCACGTCTGCGCAACCCATAATCTCCCTGGAGTCGGATACGCCGGTCGCGACGGCCGGCTACTACCAGCTGCGCTGGGGGTCCGGTGAGGTCGCGACTCGGCTGGTGGAGGCGACTGACCCGCAGTTCGCCGACGCGCGCGTCATCTATGCCGGCCCGGACACAGCCCGGCTGATGTCGGGGAAGCCCGACGGCGATTACTACTACCGTCTCGAAGCCGCCGGCGATGTCACGCCGGCGCCAGTTCTCTCGGAGACGCTCAAGGTGACCGTCGAGCATCATCCGCTGCCGCGTGCGTTGACCTTTTTTGCTGTTGGCGCGGCGGTTTTCGCGGCCACTCTCGGACTGATCCTCGTCGGCGGACGCAATGAACGCAGTTAACAGCGCCATCCTCGACGCATCTACCGGCTGGCTCGTACTGGCCGGATTCAGCGTGCTCTGGATTTTCCTCGGCTGGTACTGGGGCCGCAACAGCGACGAACTCGACGACTACGTGCTGGCCGGCCGCCGCGTCGGCATGGCGCTTGGTACCGCCACGGCAATGGCCACCTGGGTTACGAGCAACACCACCATGGCGGCCCCGCAGATCGCCCTGCAGATGGGAGTCTGGGGCATGCTCGGCTACTCGCTGGGCGCCGTCGGTCTGTTGATGTTCGCGCCACTCGCGGCCCGCATCCGGCGGTTGATGCCCGGCGGGTATACGAGCGGCGACTTCGTGCGATTACGTTACGGCAAAACGGCCTGGCGGGTCTTTCTGCTTATCTCCTTGTGCTACAGCCTGGGCTGGCTGGTCAGTATGGGCATGGCGGGCGGCGTGCTGATCAACGCGCTTACTGGAATTCCCTATCACTATGGCATGACCGTTATTCTCGTCATCTGTGTCGGCTACACGCTGCTTGGCGGGTTCCGTGCCGTTATCGGCACCGATTTCATCCAGGCGCTGCTGATACTCTCCGGTCTGCTGCTGATCGCGTTCCTCGCCATCGACAAGGTCGGCATCGACGCCATTCACGCGGCGGCCCTCGAGGAACGCCCCGAGCTGATGAATCTCCTGATGCCCGCCGCGATCATGTTCCTGTTCAACAACCTGCTGTTCGGGGTCGGCGAGATTTTTCATTCGAACGTATGGTGGAGCCGCGCGTTTTCGTTTCGTGAGGGCGTCGGCAAGAAGGCCTATCTGCTTGCCGGCGTGTTGTGGGCGCCAATCCCGATCGTCGCGGGCTTCGTTGCGCTCGCCGTGCCGGCACTCGACCTCAACGTGCCCGCCGCTGACATGGTGGGCCCGATGGTCGCGGCTAAAGTCCTCGGCACAACGGGCGCCGTACTGGTCCTGATCATGGTCTTCTCGGCGTTGTCGTCGAGCCTCGACTCGCTGCTTGCCGCGACGAGCATCCTGGTCGTCGAGGATATCTATCGACGCCATCTCAAGCCGGATGCGTCATCGGCCCAGTTGCGCCGGGCGACGGGCTGGATCATTGTCGGCCTCGGAGTGCTGACCTGGCTGTTGTGCGCCCCGCGCATTACGACCCTGGCCGAGCTTCTGTATTTCACAGGTGCTTTCGTTGCGAGCACGATATGGCCCATCGCAGCCGGTTTGTTCCTGCGTAATGCGAGTACGATGGGTGCCATTGCCGGCATGGTGCTCGGCAGTGCGGCGGGTCTCTACAGTTATTTTGCCATCGGCTTCTACGTCGCCGCGCTGGTTGGTGCGGCCGTGTCGCTGGTGTGCGTGGTGCTCGGCATGCTGTTGCAGCCGGCGAACTTCGAGTGGGTTAACCTCAGCGAGAGCCGACCCGAAAAGGAAGGTCAGGCAGCATGACGATTTCATCCGCAGCATTCTCCATCCTCATCATGTGCGCGCTGGCGCTGGTTGTTGCCGCGCCACTGATACTGCTGACGCTGCTCGTGCGCGACTGGCGGAGTAAGAACCTATGGTAATCAAGAACAAAGAGCGGTTGTCCGAACAGCTGGACGAGCCGGAACTCGACCTGCATGGATTCGACCAGCCGCGCAAGTTGCTCGAACTGATCGACGAACACCTGGTCCCGCTGTTGAAACTGGTCAAACGGCCCATTGTGACCGCGCGCCAGTTCAACGCCGAGCAGCTGCTGCAACTCTTCCGTCTCGCGGCGCGCTTCGAAACGCAGCCGCGCATGATCACGCGGCCGCTGACGGGCAAGATCATGATCAGCGCGTTCTACGAGCCGAGCACGCGGACACGGCTGTCCTTCGAGAGCGCCTGGAACCGGCTCGGTGGCGATATCATGTCGATTACCGATCCTGCTTCGACCGGTATCGCCAAGGGCGAAAGCTACAGCGACATTGCCGAAATGCTCAACAGCTACGGCGATATGGTCGTGCTTCGCGATGCGGATGAACGAGCCCTGGCGGAGATGGTGGATACGCTGCGCATTCCCATTATCAACGGCGGCAACGGGCTGGACGAGCACCCGACGCAGGCGATGGCTGATCTTTACGCCATGTTGAAATGGTATCCGGCCGCGTTCCTCGAGCCGGAAAAGACGCGGGGTCTGCGACTCGGCATTATCGGCGTGCCCTCAAAAATGCGAACGGTGCGCAGCCTGCTGCTCCTGCTGGCGAATTTTCCGCAAACGTTCGAGCAGATTTCGATCATCACCGACCACGATGACCCGTTCGACCCGGGCCAACTCGAGGAACTCACCGAGGCCGGGCTGAAGATCGAGCTGTGCGAGGAACTCGACGCCGAGCTGCCCGAGCTCGACATTATCTACCAGAACGCGATTCTCTGGACCGGGACCGGGTCCGAGTCACTCGGTGCCCGCTACAAGCTGAACCGGAAATCACCGTTGAAGCCGACGGCGATCATTCTGCATCCCCTGGCGCGAGGGCCGGAATTGTCGTCCGATCTCGATGACACGCCGCACAACTGGTATTTCGCACAGGCGCGCGGCGCCGTATTCGTGCGCATGGCGCTGCTCGTTACTATTTTTAAATTCTTCGTCTAGCTGGAACGACCATGTGTGGAATAGCAGGAATTCTCAACCGTGACCGCGGCCAGCCGGCCGACCGTGCGACGCTCGTCGCCATGGCCGCTATTCAGCACCACCGGGGGCCGGACGGTTTCGGGTGTGAACTCGGGCCGGGCATGGGTTTCAGCCATGCGCGTCTGTCGATCATTGATCTCGATGCGGCCCGCGGGCGGCAACCATTCGTCAGCCCCGACGGGAAGCTGATGCTTACAGCCAATGGGGAGTTTTACGATTACCAGCGCATTCGCGCCGACCTGACGGCGCGCGGGGCAGCTTTCGATACGAAAAGCGACTCCGAACTGGTCCTGCACCTTTACCGTCAGTACGGTTTCGACAAGATGCTTGCGCAACTGCGCGGCGAGTTCGCGTTTGCGCTGTTCGATGATGCCGAAGACACGGTTTATCTCGTGCGCGACCGTTTCGGCATCAAGCCACTGTACTGGACCGAGACGCCCAACGGCCTGGTGTTCGGGTCCGAGCTGAAGGTCCTGTTCGCAAACCCGGACGTTACGCGGCGCTTTACGTCCGATGGCGTCTTCCACCAGTTGATGCAGGCCATCGTGCCGGGATCGACGGCCTGAACATCGAGCAGCGCGCCTACTGGGACATGCCGTTCCCGCAGGCGAGTGACCGGCCAAAGACGTTCGAAGAAGCCGGGTGGATCGACGGGACACGTGAGCAGCTCGTGAACGCGGTGCAGCTGCGCCTCGAAGCGGATGTTCCGGTCGGGTGTTACCTGTCCGGCGGCATCGACTCCTGCTCGATCATGGGACTGGCGGCCGCCGCGCGCCAGGGCCCGGTGCAGGCGTTCACGATCGGCTTCGATTCCGATGTTTACGACGAGACGCCGATCGCCACCGAGATGGCCGAATCGGTGGGTGCCGAGCAGGAAGTACTGCGTATCCAGTCGGACCACCTCTACGATTTCTTTGCAGAGACCCTGTGGCACACCGAGCGGACGATCTACAACACGCTCGCCGTCGCGAAACTGCTGATGAGCCGACGCGTTCGCAAGGTCAATTACAAGGTCGTCCTTACCGGCGTGGGCTCGGATGAACTCTTCGGCGGTTATCCCGCCTTCCGGCGCGACATGTTCCTGCACGGCCTCGATGATCTGCCGGGAAACGAACGGCAGGAATGGGAGACCATGCTCGCGGCCAGCAACGAACAGTTCCGCGGCGCCATGCTGGCGGAAGAGGCTTTCGACGACGCGGCGCTGGAATCGCTCGTCGGGTTCACGCCATCCTGCCTGCAGCCGTGGCTGTCGGCCGGCCAGCGGGTTCCGGCACTGATGCACCCGGACCTGCGGCACGAACTGCGTGACTACGAACCGGGACGTGCGATCGCCGAGGAGCTGAACCCCGATGCGCTCGAAGGCCGACATCCGCTCGACAAGGCCCAGTATGTCTGGATCAAGACGATGCTCGAAGGGCAAATCCTGACCTGGGGCGGAGACCGGGTCGATATGGCCAACTCGATGGAAGCACGGCCGGCCTTCCTCGATCATCACCTGGCCGAGTACGCGGCGCAGATTCCGCCGTCAATGCGCATTCACGGCCGTACCGAGAAGTACGTGCTGCGCGAGGCGATGAAGGGCCTGCTGCCGGAGTCGCTCTACAAGCGCGAGAAGTTCGCCTTCATGGCGCCGCCGGCGCACACCGACGAGAACAAGTGGGCGGCCATGAAGCGGCTGGCCGATGAACACCTGAGCGATCGGGCCATCGAGGCCTCGGGCCTGCTCGATCCGAAGGGCGTCCGCGAGGTGTTTGCAACGCATCAAGCGGACACGACGTCGGCCGCGACTCAGGTACAGCTCGATGCCATCATCAATCACCTGATCGGTGTGCAGGTTCTGCACCAGCATTTTATCGCGGCCGATATTCCCGCGATTGCGGAAACGCGTGCCGCCGAGCTGGGGTGGAGTTAGCCGCATGAAGGTCGACCTGGAACGCGTCAAAAAGACTCTGCTCGAGTTGTCGGAGATCGGGTTCAACGATGAGGACAAGGGCGTATACCGCCTCGGGTTTTCGGAGGCCGACTGGGCCGCGCGCAGCTGGCTCATGAAGCTGCTGCAGGAAGAGGGCTTCGAGCCACGCATGGACGGGGCAGGCAATGTCTTCGGGCGTTACGGCCCGGAAGACCGGCCGACGGTGACGATGGGGTCGCACCTCGACACCGTGCCCGCCGGCGGCATCTTCGACGGCAGCCTGGGTGTCGTAGCGGCGCTGGAAATGTTGCGCGTGTGCCGCGATCACGACATCCAGCTCGAACATCCTCTCGAGCTGGTCGCCACCAGCGAGGAGGAGGGCCGTTTCGGCGGGATGCTCGGGGCCCAGGCCTTGGCCGGTGAGCTGACGCCCGACTTCCTGCTGAACGCCCACGATCCCGACGGCAATCGGCTCGCCGATGCAATGAAGAGTTGCGGCCTCGAACCGTTGAAGGCACTAGACGCCCGCCGCTCGCAACAGTCGATGCGGGCGTTCCTCGAACTCCACATCGAGCAGGGACCCGTGCTCGACCAGGACGAAGTCACGATCGGTGTGGTCGATAACATTGCCGGCGTATTCAAGTGGATCGTGCACCTCAAGGGCAAGGCCGACCATGCGGGCACGGCGCCCATGCACATGCGCAGTGACGCGTTCATGGGACTCGCCAATTTTGCCCACGAGATTCAGCGCATTATTGACGAGCATGGTACGGATCGCAGTCGCCTTACGGTGGGCAAGGTCGAGCTCAAACCCGGCAGCCCGCACACGATTCCGGGCGAAGCCATTTTCACGCTGGTCGGCCGCGACAGTTCGGCCGACGTCATGCGCCAGCTCTGCGATGCCTGTCGCGTGGTGCTGTCGGCCATCGCGCGCCGCAACAAGCTGATGTTCGAGTACGAGCAGACGAGCTGGCTCGATCCGGTCGACTGCCACCCCGAGATCATCGGCCTGCTGGAGCGCCACGCAAAAGCGATGGGCGTCAGCTACCGGAACATGCCGAGCGGCGCGGGGCATGACACGCAGTTCATGACACAGGTGACGCAGGCCGGAATGCTGTTCGTCCCGTCAGTCGGCGGCATCAGTCACGCCCCCGACGAATGGACCCACTGGGAAGACATCGACGCCGGCTGCAACCTGCTGCTGGGCGCCGCCCTCGAACTCGCCAAATAATAAAGGTGTCAGTCACCTGTATAGAGAGGTGACTGACACCTTATTCCAGGTGTTTGTCAGTCGGGTACTCGCTCGGACTGCTGGAATTTCGAGACCATCTTCCACTCATGGCTCAGTCCCTTGTAGAGGCTGACGCAGCATAAGAGCAGGACGAGTGAAAACGGCAGCGCTGTCGTGATGGCCCCGGCCTGCAGTGCGCCGAGCACCTCGCCGCCGCCGCCGAACAGCAATATCGCCGCCACCAGGCCTTCCATCGAGGCCCAGAAGATGCGCTGGGCCACCGGCGCGTGCAGCTTGCCGCCGGCGGTTATCGTGTCGACGACGAGTGAGCCCGAGTCCGACGACGTAATGAAGAAGATAAGCAGCAGGATGATCGCGAAGGCTGACACCAGCTCCGGCATCGGCAGGTTTTCGAGCATGTGGAACAGGACCAGCGATGCGTCGGTCATGTCTTCGGCGATCCGTCCCGTACCGGCCCGGGCCTGGTCTATGGCCGTCGTTCCGAACACTGTGAACCACACCACGGTCACCCCGACCGGCATCAGCAGCACGGCCGACAGGAACTGGCGCACCGTGCGTCCTTTCGACACGCGGGCGATGAACATGCCCACGAACGGGGACCAGGATATCCACCAGGCCCAGTAAAAAATGGTCCAGTTGCGGTACCAGTCGCCATCTTCCCGGCCGAACCAGGAACTCAGCGGCAGCACGTCAGCCAGATAATTGCCGGCGTTGGTTGGAATGCCTGCGAGTATTGCGACTGTCGGGCCGACCAGCAGCACGAACACGAGGAAGATGATGGCGAGCACGATATTGATGTTGCTCAGCAACTTGATGCCACGATCGAGGCCGCGGATCACGGATAACGTGGCGAACGAAGTTACCCCGACGATGATGCCGATCTGCGTCGTGATGCCGCCATCGATGCCGAACAGCAGGTGCAGCCCTGATGCCGCCTGCATGGCCCCGAAGCCGAGCGACGTGGCGAGACCGAACAACGTGGCGAGCACGGCCAGTATATCGATGATGTGGCCGCTCCAGCCCCAGACGCGATCGCCCAGGATCGGGTAGAAGCAGGAGCGGATCGTCAGCGGTAATCCCTTGTTGTAGGTGAAAAACGCCAGCGCCAGCCCCATCAGCGCGTAGACGGCCCAGGGGTGCAGGCCCCAGTGGAAAATGGTGGCACTCATTGCCAGCCGCCGCGCTTCCGGCGTGCCCGCCTCGACGTTGAGTGGCGTACCTGACCAGCCCGTGTAATAGGCGAGTGGTTCGGCGGCGCCCCAGAACAGCAGGCCGATGCCGACGCCGGCCGAAAACAACATGGCCAGCCACGAGGGCGTGCCGAACTCGGGTCGGGCCGATACGCCGCCGATACGAATCCGGCCGAACGGCATGACCGCGAACAACACACAGAACAGGAAGATGATGGCGATACTGCCGCTGAACAGCCAGTGCGCATGCTCGAGCGTCCACCCGCGGGCTCCTTCCAGCACGGCGGCCGCCCCGGCAGGCGCGACGAGCGTACCCACGACGAACAGCGTGATCAGAAGCGCACTGCTGAAAAACACCGGGTTGTGAACGTCCATCCCGAGCACCTGGATGTTGTTCTCGCCGATCTCGTGGTCGATGTCGTAAACGAATTTGGGCATAAATCTTCCGACTAAACGGTGTGTTTAGCGTACAAAGTAAGAGTCTATTAGCGCAGCAAGTTCAGGTCGTCGGGGCGCGGACCCTCAATTCTGGCGAAAAACGCAGAAAAATCAATTAAAAAGGGCAGGGTGGACCTGTAAGTGCCATCAGGCCCGGCGTATTTTTACTTTGTGTACTAACTACCTTAAGCTATGCCCCGTTACCAAGGCTTTTAACACGCAACGGGGAAATCGATGCAATCGAAGATTTCGGCGCCGCGACCGTGCGCGCTGGCCACAGCCGTGGCCGTCGCGCTGGCTGCACCAACGGTCCACGCACAACGAGCAATCGAGGAAATCACGGTCACCGCGACCAAGCGCGAGGAATCCCTGCAGGACGTCCCTGTCGCGGTTACGGCGTTGTCCGAAACGGCGCTCGAGGAAATCGGCATCACCAACTTCGCCGACTACGTTCTCGAGTTGCCCGGTGTGACCGCGGGCGGCAGTGGCCCCGGGCAGAACACGGTTTACATACGCGGTGTTGCCTCGACCACGCCGAACCTGACCGTCGCGGGTGTCGCAGGCCTGTCACCCAATGTGGCTTTCTATCTCGACCAGCAGCCACTCTCGATGCCGGGTCGCAACCTCGACGTGTACGCGGCCGACCTGCAGCGCATCGAGGTGCTGTCCGGACCGCAGGGCACATTGTTCGGTGCGAGTTCCCAGGCCGGCAACGTGCGCCTGATCACGAACAAGCCCGACCACATCGATACCTACGGCAGCATCAAGGCCGGTGTGGGCACCATCGCCGAAGGCGACATGACGTCGAAGCTCGAGGTCATGTTCAATCTCCCGCTGGGCGAAACGTTCGCTCTGCGCGCGGTGGGCTATTACGACAAGAAGGGTGGCTACATCGATAATGTCGCAGGGACACGTGATGCATCCGAGAGCGCCCGCTTCAGGCCGGAAGGTACGATCCGTGACAATGGCGTGCCGGTCAGCGCGCAGCGCGCGGGATTTCAGGCGGGGGACGATCTCAGCGGTGTTACGTTCCTCGAAGCCGACAACAGCGATCTCGTCGCAGAAGACATCAACGAAACCGAGTACCTGGGTGCACGCGTTTCGGCACTCTGGGATATAAGCAACAACTGGAGCCTGCTCGTTTCGCACCAGGTACAGGACGTCGAAGCGGACGGCGTATTCTTCGCCGATCCCGACCTCGGCGATCTCGAAATCCAGCGCTACGCGCAGGACCGCATCGAGGACGGTTTCAACAACACGAACTGGACCCTCGACGGCATGATCGGCGAACTCGAGGTGGTCTACACAGGCGCGTTCACCGACCGTGAGACAGACCAGATCGTCGACTACTCGGATTACCTGTTCGTCGGCCAGTACCTGCCGTATTATATCTGCGACGGCTATGTCACCTACCCGGATGCAGGCGGGCCGGCCGGAACCTGCCAGGCCCCGAACCTGTTTGTCGACAGCTCGACGGATGCTGAGGTGATGACGCACGAGATTCGCTTCCTGACCGATGCATCCAACAGCTGGCGCGTCACGGCGGGCGCATTCTACAGTGATCTGGAACTCAAAGAGCGCAACGATTTCTGGTACCCGGGCTCGGTCAACGCAGTCGGCTTCGATCGTGTATCGACCGGGTTCGCGCCCAATTATCCGCTGACCAATACGTCGGTAACCGGCCCGATCGGCGATGCCCAGGAGGGCTGGTATTCGGATCCCGGACCGTTTCCGGATGGTGTCATCTTCCGCAACGACGTCCTGCGCACGGATGAGCAACTTGGCGTCTTTGGCGAAGTTACGTTCGACCTCGGTACCGAATTCTCGCTCGTATTGGGTGCCCGCTGGTATGACATCGAAGTCGATTTCGAGGGCAGCGCCAACTCGTCGTTCTACAATCTCGGCCAGACCGAAGATGCCCAGGTATTCGGCACCAATATCTCGGCGCAGTTTGCACCGGACAATACGGTTGGCGCGCCGGACAAGGCGGCGACGGACGGCACGATCTTCAAGGTCACGCTCGACTGGCGCCCCAACAACGACCAGATGTACTACGCAACCATCTCGGAGGGTTTCCGCGCTGGGATTCTGAACCGTCCCGGGGGTGCGACGGCGCCGGGCGGCTTCACAGTGCCGTATGCACTGGACACCGACGATGTCACGAACTACGAACTCGGCATGAAATCGAGCTTCTTCGATAACTCGTTTCGCTTCAACGCCAGCGCGTTCTTTGTTGACGTTTCGCGACTGCAGACCACGATCTTCGATCCGAGCATCGTGAACCTGTTCTTCTCGGATAATGCGGCGGATGCCGAAGTGATGGGTATCGAAGGCAACTTCGTCTGGCTGCCGGACTCGCTGGGTGGCTGGATCATCAACGGCGCGTTCTCGATACTCGACACCGAAATTACCGAGGTCATCACGCCGACGAACGACGTGCGGGTCGGTGACGAACTTGCATTTGCGCCGGGCTTCCAGGGTAACCTGCGGGCTCGCTACGAATGGGACCTGAGCAACGGCTGGCTGGCGCACGTCATGCCGAGCGTGTCGTACTCGTCGGAGTCGTATAGCGACATCATCATCATTAACCGCGACAAGATCGACAGCTGGTTCATGGCCGGTGTCACCGCCGGTGTCCAGGCGGATACCTGGTCCGCGGAGCTGTACGTAACGAACCTCACTGACGAACGCGCGGAAGTATCGCGCAATTTCGTGTTCGATCGCCAGCGAGTAACGTATGCTCAGCCGCGGACGATCGGCGTTCGAATGAGTTGGGATTTTTGACGACTGAAGACCTCGCGTCAGTACAAGAGAAGATCGTAGAGAAGCGCTTCGACGAAGCGCTCGACGACCTCGCGCGTTTGCGCGAGGCCGAACCCGACAATCCTGACGCGCTGTACATGAGCGCCGTCTGCCATCGCTACAAGGGCGATCATGAGACGGCCCTGGCGTTCCTCGAGCGACTTAAGCAGGACAATCCCGAGCACGGGCGCGCCCACCAGGAAGAGGGGCACAACTACCGCGACCTCGG
>JARRMH010000107.1:0-4762 GCA_037386205.1 Woeseiaceae bacterium
CCACCACCGCCGCCGCCGGAGGAGGACCCGGGAGGATTAACGGACGATTTGACGGCGGAGCTGAGACCGCTCGTCATGCTGTTGGTCGAATAAGCAAGGTTGGACGTATTGAAGGAACCGTGATACCAGCCCGGCTGCCAGCCGCTGCCGTCGGGATTGCGTATTGCCGCCAGGACTTTGGCGAATTTTTCGGACCACTCCTGTTCGACGCCGAGTGCCAGGGCATAGGGAAGCAGCGACTCGAACAGCCGGGGCGTCTTTTCGGGCGGATTGCGCAAGTTCATCTCGTCCTTTTCAGCGATCTCTAGATAGTCGGAAAACCCGACCACCTCGTCCAGTACTTTTCGGCCACGCAGCGTGGGCCGGCGCATGATGACGGCAAAAAACGCCATCGGCAGGAACGACAGGATGATCGTCGCGATGACCGGCCAGGTCGGCCCGTTACCGATCTTGACGGCGAACACGGTCGCCACGACAACGATGAGCGCCGCCGGAATGTTGAGCAACCCGTTGGTCCTGAAATAGTGCTGCCGGTAATCCTGCTGCAGCGACTGCCGGTGCGCGCTGCGAGCGCTGCCCAGCACCTTGTGATTCGAATTTTTGAGCGTTACCTCGGATCCTTCGGCAAACAGAGCCTCGTAAAGTTCCTTTTCGCCCGGAGCCAGCGCCCCGCTGGCCTGCATCGGCGGCAATTGCCTGAGCGAATGCGTACCGTCATCGTTACTGATCTCGAGGTATCCCTTCACGGCCAGGTTGACGATGGCGGCCGTCATGACCTTGTCGTCGTAGTACATCTGCCGAATGTAGCGCAGGGACGCGGGCGAGAATCCGGCGGGCGGCTCATAGCGGGTAACCGCGACGCCCTCCTCGGGATCCTTGCCATGTTTACGCCAGACCGGGATGTAATAGGCAAACAGCAGGATCAGGCCGGCGAGCGCCACGAGCAGGTTGCGGTTGTCGCTCAACAACCAGCCGACGCGTGTCAGGCCGGAGGGCTCGGTCACGAAGCCCTTCGGCCAGCCGACGACAATGGTCAGCCCGTGCGAAGCCGGCAGCGCGTTGCCGGCCTCGAAAGTCACGCTGCCGTCCGCGTCGACAAAGTGACTGTAGTCCTGGGCCGTCGAGCCGAGGCGCCCGGTGTAAGCATCGATCATCAGGGCGTCGCGCGGCGGGGCGAACTGCAAGTGGACCGTCGCCGATGCCGCATCGATCGGGAAGACCCAGTTGTTGCCGGTAACGTTCCAGTACAGCTCGTCGTGATTCTCGAAGAACCCGAGCATGCGGTTTACGCGGTAGCGAAACACGTAGGTGTGCTCACCGTGGTCCAGGAATCGGTCACTGCTTCCAAAGTAGGTGCGCACGTCACGTCCGCTGCGCACGGTGTGAAAGGCTTCGGGTCGGTCGTTTCGCAGGACGGCGAGCGGCTCGAGCGTGATGTTGTAGGTATTCCCGAGCCGGTCCTCGTACTCCACCGGGAAGTCGCGGTAGATGCCACGCCGTATCTGGTGGCCTTCGGCGCGAACCCTGATCGTCTCAGTCACCTCGAGCATGCCGTCCGGGAACACGAGTATATCGCTGTGGAAACCGAGTATGCGCTCGTCAGCGGCTGCCGTTGCAGACAGCCACGCAAGGAGCAGGAGCAGGCACCGTCTCATTCGACCGTACCGAAGCTCGCCAGCGGCACGTTGGCCGCATCGTCCGATGTTTTCTGGAAAAAGTCGCGCATCTCGAATCGAAACAATCCGGCAACGATATTGCTGGGCACGCTCTCGATCATCGTGTTGTAGTCACGCACTGATCCATTGTAGTAGCGACGGGCAAACTGCAGGTAATCCTCGGTCTCGACGAGTTCGTGTTGCAGCTGCAGAAAATTCTCGTTTGCCTTGAGGTCGGGATAATCTTCCGCGAGCGCCAGCAGCCGGCTGATGCCCTCACCGAGCTTCTCCTCGATTTTGCCGAGCGCGCGTACGTCAGCCTGGCGCATTGCCTCCGACCGCAGTTCGGTCACCGCTTCGACGGTAGCCCGTTCGTACTTTGCGTACTGATCAACGGCTTCGACGAGGCGCGGAATCAGGTCGTGCCGCCGCTGCAGCTGCACGTCGATATCGCTCCACGCCGTCGCGACGCGATTGCGGCTGCGAATCAGGCGATTGTAGATGACGACACCCGCGATCCCGATCAGGGCGAGGACGGCGACGATTGCAGCGGTCATGCGCTGTTTCCGGACTCAAAACAGCGCACATCGTACCATCTAGTAAAAGAACGAGAAGTAGATCTGGAACACATTGGCATCGAGCTGGTAAAGCGGCTCTTCGCCGATGACGGCCTGTGCCGTGAGATCCGAGAAGTCGTGGTAGTCAACGCTCAGCATGTTCAACGAGGCCGTGATCTTGGCCCGCTTGATGAAACCCCAGGTATCAATGCCGTCATCGCTGATGATTTCGTAGGCCGCCTGCAGCATGAGCGTATGGCTCGTCAGCGGGCTCAGCTCCTTGTCACGACCGCGGAAATTCGTCTGTTGGGAGCGCGTGAAAAGGTCACGATAGAAGTGTGCGCCGGTCTGGTCGTGATAGCGATACTTGCCCGTAAACGTCCATTCGTTCCAGGGATGGATATAGCTCACCGCACCGGTATGGGCTTCGACATCCCAGCTGTCGTCGAAAAAGCGGTACTCGGCCTCGATCGCGGCGCGGTAGGGCAGGAAGTAGCGTGCCCGCAAACCGACGGCGACACTCGTGCGTGTATTCGGGTAGAGCTCGGGCTCGAAACTGTAGCCGGTGGGGCTGAAAGGATCGGCATACCGCACCGAACGGTAGGGATTGTTCAAAAAGCCCTCCTCGGTAACGGTTTCGACGTTGAGTGTCGTAATCAGGTTCCGCGTCAGGATCTGGGAGATGCCGACACCGTAGACCTGGCGATCCAGCGGTCGCTCGAATGTTTCGTCGTCCGACTTGCGTACGAGATCGTCGCCCAGGGCATAGCTCAGGGTCAGCGTGGTCAGGTCGCCGAACATGTCCTGGCTGACCGAGAACGAATACGTATTCGCGTCGAAGTCGGATTCCACGCTGCTCGCGTACCCGATACGCATCGTCGTGTTGCCGCGCAGGTAGTCCATGCCGAGGGACCATTGCGTCCGCTCTTCGGTATACGGACTGGCTGTCGTGATGACATCGATTGACGCCGAGCTGACCATGTCGACGTAGTAATTCCCGACGAAGGACATGCTCTTGCCGGCTTTCTTGCGCACCAGAACCGACGGCCCGTCGATCTCGACACCGCCACCGTCGTACAGGTGATACAGGACGTCAGCACGATCATCCGGCAGCACGCCGGCCTGCGCAATCGGGCAGGCGAACAACATGGCAACGATCAGTCCGCGACGTAGCATGCCAACCTCCGTCAGTTACAACCGCAGCCGCCGCCGACGGCGCCCTCGCCGCCGCGCGCGCCCTCGCGCGCCTCGTAGACGTGCTGGATATAGGCGGTGGACACCGGATCGCCGTCGAGCGCCATGATCGGATCGGCGAGCTTGTCGCGTTCGTACGGCTTTACCCATGGGTCGACGCCGCCGCAACCGGAAAGCGCTGCGATGGCGAGCAGCGGAAGCAAAAACCGGGTAACGCATCTGGTGGTCTTTTCCATAATCCTTACTCTATCCCGTCCGTGTCTTGCGGAATGTGAACCCTGCCTCAGAAGAACACCGTGAAACCGAGGTGGCCTTCGAGGTTGTGCACCGTCTTCTCCTCGCCGAATATATCGATGTCATAGAGGTGGTCCCGAAAATCGATGTGCAGCGCCACCGCGTCCGTCAGCAGAAACCGGTATCCGGCACCGACGTTCACGGTGAACCGGTCGTCACCGGCGAAGCGCGTCGCGCCGAGGCCGGCGATGAGGTAGAGGTTCGTGTTGTAGGCGCGCCCCTCGCCGAAAAACACCTCGCCCGGCATGATGTTGTAGCCGAGGCTGAGGTTGTAATAGTAATAATCGCGCTCGCTGTCCGAGAGTAGCGGCGCGCTGCCCGACAGGAGTTCGTAGCTCGTTATCCCGGCACGTGTCGCCCCGGCCGTCGCCTCGACGAAAAAGCCCTCGGTCAGGTGATACGCGAAGCGCAGGCCGTAGGAGACGTCCGACCCGAAGTCCTCGATACTCATGATGCCGACGAACCCGCCGATCTCGAAATCCTCGCGATCGATCTTGGGTTCCTTGATCTCGCGCCGCGCGACCTCGGGTTCGATGACCTGTCCCGGCGGCTCGGCCGTGGGCGGCGGCTCTGCTTCATCGCCGAAGCCGAACAGGTTCTTCGTCGCGGCGCAACCGGACAGGCTGATCAGGGCGATGATCAGAAAAAGAATGCGAAACCGGCTTTCCATTCCTCTATTTCCTCGTTCTCGTCGCGGCTCGTGAAAACCACGTAGCTTTTGTATTCGGCACGCAACAGAAATCTGCGCGTGACATAGACCCGGAATCCCGCCCCGACATGACCGATCATGTCGCGGCGATCCTCGGGCTCGATGATCGTGGACTTGGGCTTGGTCCGGATAATGCCGGAGCCCAGCGTAAAGAACGGCGACACGCGCCACTCGGGAAAGGTTTCGTGAACGACGTTGGCACTGGCCGTCCAGCCGTTCGAGACGTCACCGAGAATCTGGGACGCCCACAGTTCGACGGAAACATGCGGATTCAGCGAATAGCTGCCGTACAGAGAAATGATGTTGGCACCGCCGAAGTCGCCGCCGAGCACGCCCGTCTCCCATCGCGCGCT
>JARRMH010000107.1:4800-11441 GCA_037386205.1 Woeseiaceae bacterium
GTGCGCTTCACGAGAATATCGACGGTCTCGCCGCGGTCCACGACATGAAATACCGGGTAGCCACGTCCCGGTCCCGTGTGCATCTCGATGTACGGATCAGCAACGGCGACGGACCGATACTCCCGGGCAGCCTGCAGCGGCGCCGACGTCAGCAGCACGACAACGCACAACCAGGCGGCAGCGAAGGCCGACCTAATTCTCGGGCGCGTCGAACGGGTTATTGTAGTACTGAGCCCCGACATCCAGCCATTCCGCGACGAGGCGCTGTTCCGCCTGCGACAAGATATTGAAGTGAAGATCGTTAGGATCGTTGAATCGGTCAAAGAAATCGCTCGAAGCCAGTGCGCTTCCTGCGGAGGCAGGAGCAGGCTGCGGTATCGGCTCGCGGATTTCGTTGCCGTCGGCATCCTGACCGACAACTCGCGTTGCATCCACGAGCGCCCCATTTTCCATAATCTGGACTGTATCAGTAACCAGCAGTTCACGGTAGGCGTGGAAATGGGCCGGCTCGTCCGGCGACAGGCCGTCCTGGAGTTCCAGCTGACCGGCGGGCACGCGCACCTGGTTATTGGCCGGATCGAGCGGGGTGTGGCAGTTCAGGCAGTTGTTGTTGACTGGCTGGCCGTTGGCATCGAGTAGCGGAACCTCGGGCGTAGAGGGATCGTTGTCGTCATCGACCGTGACGACACGCGGCTGGTTCCATAGCGGATGAATGATCGATTCGTAATTGATGACACTGCGACAGTTCCACTGCCAGTCGGTCTGACACGCGAGAGACGTCGGTGACGGCGTGGTCAGATCGGTGTAGAGATAGTCGATGTCAGGGTTGACGGGATCGCCATTCACATCGAGCGGAGTGGCGCTCCAGACGTCGCGGTAGATCACGTTCATCGACGGCTCGAGCGATGAGCAGCTGCCGTCGGCGCAGGTGACGCGCGCACGGATCTCTGCCATCGTTTCCCCGACCTCGCCCACGAACCACTGCGGATCCGTGTTGGCAAACTCGACGCCCACCGTCTGTCCACCGGCGTAGGCGCTCTCGAACGCGTCGTAGCGTCCATGGGACAACTCGCTGTCGGGATCATGACAGCCGTTACAGCGCAGCTCCTGGCCCTCGGGTATCGCGATCCAGTTTCCGTGGGTCGGGGCGATGCGCACCCCGTTCGCGTCGGTAATGCTGATCATCAGCGCCGCGTTGGCAGGCACCCTGACCATGACCGATCCATCCGGTTCTATGGGCGTGTACCCGACGATCTCCTTCATGCCGAAGAACGTCGTGACCCCGAATGCCGTGTCGTCGATGTCGCGCACGTCCTCATCCGGAATCGACACGGCCTTCTCGATCCGCAGGAAACGTGCGGGCCGATTCGCAGCCAGCGTTTGCGCCGGATCGGCGAGCACATACGGGTCGATGCCCGGCAGGAATGCGCCATCGAATTCATAAACATTGCGGATGGTCAGGACCGCCTCGCCTGAGCCCGGCAGAGAGGGGTCCTGGACATAGTCGCTCGCGCCGTCGGGAATCACGGCAGGCGTCGGGCGCGTGTCGCCCGATACCGCCTCCGTGAACATATAGCCCTCTTCGCCAGCGACGATGACCCGCTGCGTTTCGTCGCGCGGATCGTAGATCCAGATGCTGTAGAGCGGTGGTGCCGGTGCGAACTCGCCGACTGCCAGCGTTGCGGGCTCTTCGGGATCGATGGTTACCGCGGCGGCCAGGCGCTCGTCCGTGCAGGGAACGATCTGCGTATCCGGCGTGTCCGGGTCGCCGTCGTCCTCGAGCTGCTCCATGAGGCGGCACTGGCTCCAGCTGACCAGCAGCCGGCCGGTCCCGTCTTCGATGGGGAATACCGAGTAAAAGCGCCCGCCAGGCGATGCCGTACCCGGCGCCGTGCTCACGTCATTGGGCGTCGCGTCTTCCTGGGCCGGCCCGGTCAGGATGCCGATGTTGTCTTTCAACGGCTGGTTGTTCTCTACATATTGCAGTGTATCGATGACGATCAGGTCACCGCCGACTTCCGTATCGTCGAAAGGCCGCGCGATGACCATGATGCGGCCGTCGTCGGTCTCGCGGGGCTGCATGAACTGAATCGTCGTATTGGCAGTCCCCGTGTCATGGCTCCACTGGCCATACAGAAGTTCCAGCTCGGAGCCGTCGGGATTCATGCGATACAGATTGACGCGGTCGTTGCCCTGGTTGTTGTCCCAGCGGCTGAACACGACCTTGCCGTCTGCCATCACCGAAGGATCGAGGTCGTGGCTCTGGTTGAACGTGACCTGCTTCAGTCCCGATCCGTCGTCTTCCATGACATGCAGGTTGAAGGCGAATTCATTCTGCTCTTCATCGAGCGCCGAAAACGCGCCCTTGTTTTCGTCCAGCAGCAATGCCTGTGACTGGGTCTGCCGCGTCGACGCAAAGATGATCCGGCCATCCGGCAGGTATTTCGGCATGATGTCGTGGCCGATTTCCGCAGTCAGGTCATCGGCTATCACGCGCACGAGCTCACGGGTCTCGAAGGTGTACTGCCAGATGTTCCAGGTCGCGACCTGGTCGTCTTCATCCACGCCCTCCTCGAACGGCGTTCGCATCGAAAACAGCATCCGGCTGCCGTCAAAGTCCATCTCAACATCGCGGATCGCGCCGAGACCCTGCGTGATGTCGCCGGTGATGTTGATCGCCTCAGCACCGGGTGCCGCCCGATCGCGGTAGAAGAGGTCGGCCCCGAAGTCGAACGTGATCTGCTCGCGCAGGTCCCGTTGTTCGAAGATTCCATTATCGTCTGTCGGCAGCGGAGCCCTTATATAGGCAATCGGGAAATCCGCGGTGACGGGATCCGGGTCCTGGCCCGAACCAAGTTGCACGCCCTCGCCCTTGCTGCAGGCGACGAGCGTCACGCACGCCAGTGCCAGTGTCGTTGCCAGGAGTCTGCTCATAGCTCTCACCTTGCTCATCGGGGTAGGTTACGTCGCATAACGACCTGCTTACCGTTAACGCAGTCACAAACGCGACGCCCTCTCTGATTTTAAGAGAGCGATGCAAACCGATGTAATGTCTCAATTTTCCGACAGGGCTATAGCCGGGCAGGCACCGTGTTACCTGTCATCCGGTGACACACGATGGTCACCCTGTCTCGATTTGGCGACAGTGATGAATCCCTTGTTGATCAGTCGCTTGAGGCATTCGGTCATAATCGCCGTGCGTACTTGCCGACATGCGCTTAACATATCTTGGCGTCCGGCGTCACGGGCAAAACGCTCGTAACCATCTGCTCTTTATAAACTTTTCCAGAACTTCGCGAATGCCCGGTGACTCTGGCACAGCAATTGCTTGATGTACGGGTAGTGCCGGGACTGTGAATGCATTCACGGCAGACACGGGCCAGGTAGGGCAAGATTTTTCGGCCACGTGATGGACGTTTAATGAATCTGCGAGCGGAACGCATATGAAGAACAGGAAGTGGACAACAAGGATGTGCGTGGCACTCGGTGTGCTGCTGGCACTGTCGATGTCGGCACCGGTGAGCGCCCAGAGCAGGGAACAGGCAAAGCGTATACACGACCGGCTGGCAGGGACACCGCCGACCGAGGCCGTGCTCCAATCGATGACCAGTGCGAGCCAGGCGTCACACTCGGTATGCAGTGATAACGGCGTGACAGGTGCCGAGTGCGCGGCCTATATCGCGATGGAAGATCCGAGCTTCTACAACGTGACGCTCAAGAACTTCGCGGCACCGTGGACCAACCGCGAGTTTTCCGTGTTCGTTCCGCTGAACGACTACATCGCGACGGTGATCGGGCTGATTCGCGATGATGCTGACTTTCGCACGGTTCTTTATGAGGATGTGCAGTACGTGGGCGCGCCGGGCACCGTCGCGTCGCTGCCCGCCGCGAACAACAATAGCCACTATGTCGAACTCGAAGCCGGTAACCATAGCCTCAAGGATGTGCTGGTGCGCACCACCCAGTCGAGCGTCAATGGTCTCGACTCCAACGCCACGGCCGGGGTCATTACGTCGCGGGCGGCCGCCGAGGCATTTTTTGTCGCCGGCACGAATCGCGCGATGTTCCGCTTCACAATGGTCAATCATTTCTGCCGCGACATGGAAGAGTTGCGCGACGAACGCCTGTCGCCCGACCGCATTCGTCAGGACGTCAGTCGCAGCCCGGGCGGCGACAGCCGGCTGTTCCTCAATAACTGCGTGGGCTGCCATACGGGCATGGACCCGATGGCCCAGGCATTTGCCTACTACAACTACGATGAGACGAGTGGCGCAATCGAGTACACGAATGGCGTCGTGCAACCGAAATATTTCAACAATGACCTGAACTTCCCGCCCGGCTTCCGTACGCCTGACGATCACTGGACCAACTACTGGCGTACCGGTCAGAACCGGTATCTCGGCTTCTACGGCCCGGACAATGGCGACGGCTACGGCGCGAAGACCCTGGGACGGGAACTCTCGCACAGCGCGGCGTTCTCCGCCTGCCAGGTCAAGAAGGTCTTCAAGGCCGTGTGCCTGCGCGAGCCGGAAACCACGGCCGATCACCAGGCATTCGACCAGTTCGTCGGGAATTTCGAGGCGAGCGGCTTTCGTTTGAAAAAGGTATTCGCCGATACGGCCGAATACTGCATGGGCCAGTAGGGAGACATGACCATGAGAAACGCTATTGGTATTGCCACCCTGCTCGCCACGCTCGTACTGCTGGGTCGACGATCCCGATACCTGTGCCTCGATCATGACCACGTGGATCGAGAACTGGATCGGCTACGCCTCGGCAGGCGCCCGCCAGATTCAACTCGTGGCGCCGCCCGACAAGGATCCCGGTGAAAGCAAGACCTACCCCGTCGGTATTGCGGGTACGGACCTCTATGCAGCCCACCTGTGGCGCAACGACCGGCTGCTGCAATACTGCGCCGGTTGCCACAGCTCGGAGTCGCCGACGCCGCAGACACCGTACTTCGCCGACCCGAATGTGAATACGGCCTACGAATCGGCCAAGTCCAAGATCGACCTCGACAATCCGGCGAACTCGCGGTTCGTGATTCGGGTACGCGACGAGTTCCACAATTGCTGGAACAACGGTGACTGTGCCAGCTCCGGCAACCAGATTCTCAGCTGGGTGACGGACTTCGCCAACGCCATCCAACCCACCATGGTGAATCCGGCCCTGGTCACGAGCAACGCCGTGACGTTGCTTGACGGAACGCTCGCCTCGGGCGGAAACCGTTACGAGAACGACCAGATTGCGCTCTGGGAGTTCAAGACCGGTTCCGGCAGCGTCGCATACGATACGAGCGGCGTGGACCCGGCGCTCGACCTGAATTTCTCCGGCGATGTCTCCTGGTTCGGCGGCTGGGGTATCACGATCGGCAACGGCGCAGCGGGCCCGGGCAAGGCGCAGGCTTCCACCGGCGCCAGCCGCAAGCTGTTCGACATACTCACTGAAACCGGCGAATTCTCGATCGAGGCCTGGGTCATTCCTGCCAACGTAACGCAGGAAATGGCACGCATCGTCAGTTACTCGATGGGCCAGGATTCACGCAACTTCACGCTGCAGCAGACCCTCTACAACTACGACTTCCTGCTGCGTACGAACGCGGAAAATGCGGACGGAAGCCCGGCGACCACGCTCAACGGAGATCCGCAGCTGTCGACGCCGGATGATCTCGAAGCGCTGCAGGCAACGTTGCAGCACGTCGTCGCATCCTACGATCCGGTCAACGGCCGCCGCATTTATGTAAATGGCGTGCTCGTTACGGACACCGATCCGGTCCCGGGCGGTACGTTCAGTTCGTGGCAGGACAACATGGCCTTCATTCTCGGCAACGAAGCGTCGAGCGACGGGCTCTGGGAGGGCACGCTCCGCCTCGCGGCAGTACACCGCCGCGCGCTGTCGCAGGAGCAGGTCGATCAGAACTTCGACGCCGGCGTCGGCGAGCGCTTCTACCTGTTGTTCAACGTCTCCGAAGAGATCGGTTTGCCGGCCGACTCGCAGATCGCCTATATCCTGTTCGAAGCGCAGCAGTTCGATTCGCACGCGTACCTGTTCGACAAGCCGCATTTCACGACGCTCGACGGCTCGACGCCACCGCCGGTGGTGCTCGAAGGACTGCGCGTCGCGATGAATGGCCAGGAGGCGCCGGTCGGTCAGAGTTACGCCAATCTGAACCAGACGCTCGACCTCGGCTCGGCGACGCTCGATGAGCTTGGTCAGTCGCTGTCGCCGCTGGGCGCGGTACTGCCGCTGCAGAAGGGTCCGGAATCCGACGAATTCTTCCTGACGTTCGACAACCTCAACGGCGCTGTCTTCAATCGTGACCAGGACCCGATGCTGATCGAGGCCGACTACATCGCGACGGCGGCAGAGCGCCGCCCCGACATCGGCGTCAGGACCTTCGACGAGATCGACGCGACGTATGCGGCGATTACGGGTGTCGACCGCGTGAATTACCAGCGCGGTGGCGTGTTCCCGGTCGAGGAGACCTACCAGGAACTCAGGCAGTCGCTGCCTGCCATCGAGAACATCGAGGCGTTCCTGTCTTCGCACCAGGTCGCGATCGCGCAGCTGGCGATCCAGTACTGTGACGCGGCCGTCGAGAACAACACCATGTGGCCGGGCTTCAACTTCGGTGCGCCCCC
>JARRMH010000107.1:11532-18844 GCA_037386205.1 Woeseiaceae bacterium
CCGCTGATCAGCCGTGCGGTAGGCCATACGTCGACGAGCGCCAGGATCGCATCGCAGCCCGACTATGCCGATGTACACGCCGAGCTTGCGGCTTACCTTTCGGGAGGCGGGGCACGCCCCGACAACCTGATCGACCGCCTGCTCGCAGGCAACAGCGACACGCGCGCTATTTCCAAGGGTGTCTGTGCCGCCGTGCTCGGCAGTGCAACCACGCTGGTTCAGTAACGACAGGACATCGAAAGGACTTATGACAATGAAACGTAACAAGAGCAATTGGGACCTGCCGCTGCTGCACACGGATCACCCCCGTCCTGTCTCACGCCGCCAGTTTCTCTCGCAGGGCTTCATGACCGGCGCCGCCTATACGGTCGGCGGCATCGCACCGCTCCTGAATCCGCGCAATGCGCAGGCGGATCTCGCAGCGGACCTCGATGCGCTGCGCGCCAGCCCGTGCGAGATCACCGACGGTGCGGGCAAGATTCCGTTCATCTGCTTCGATCTCGCCGGTGGCGCGAATATCGCAGGATCAAACGTGCTGGTCGGCCAGGAAGGCGGTCAACTCGACTTCCTCGGCACGCAGGGCTACGAGAAGATGGGGCTGCCGGGAGACATGATTCCGAGCCTGACTGACCCGGATGGCAACGCGTATGCCAATTTCGACCTGGGCCTCGGTTTTCACTTCGACAGCGCATTTCGGCGCGGCATCCTCTCCAGGGTAAGCGCGGCCACGGCTGCCAATATCAATGGCGCCGTGATCCCGGCACGCTCGGATAACGATACGGGCAACAACCCGCATAACCCGATGATGGGTATCGCACGGGCGGGTGCCATGGGTTCGATTCTCGGGCTGGCCGGATCGGAGAATACGGATTCGGGCGGCAATTCCACGTTGCCGCTGATGCTGTTCAATCCGGAAATGCGGCCGACCAAGGTCGATCGGCCGAGCGACGTCGTCAATCTCGTCGATACGGGCGATCTCGTCGGCATCCTGACCAAGGAGGATGCGACCAAGGTCATGGAGTCAATCTATCGCATCTCCGACCAGAAGATGTACAACGTCGAAAATCTCGTCAATCGGGATGCCGATATCGACCGGGCCGTGCGTTGCGGTTACCTGAAAGCGGCGCATATCGCCGACCGGTTCGGCGGCATGCCGATCGACCCGGGCCTCGACCCCCAGATCGTGGCCGCAGACGGCACCGGCATCTTCACGCCCGCTGAATTCACTGCCGGCAGTCGCGATGCACGCGAATTCCAGAAGACGGCTTCTGTCATGAAGCTCGTCATGAACGGCTTCGCCGGCGCCGGTACCGTCGAGATGGGCGGTTACGACTACCATGGTGGGCGGCGCGCCGAGGGCGAAGTGAAGGACTTCCGCGCCGGTCAGTGCATGGGCGCCTGCCTCGAGTACGCAGCACGCCTCGACATGCCGCTGATGCTTTACGTCTTCAGCGACGGCTCGCTGTCGTCGAACGGCGTCCTCGACATGACGGCCGACGGCCGCGGCAAGGGCGAGTGGACCAGTGACAACTCGTCGACGGCCGGGTCGTTTTTCCTGGTCTACAACCCGCCACGCCTCGGGGGTCGCCCCACGCTGATGGGCGGGACGCTCGACGAACAGTTGCAACACCAGCAGCTCGGGTACATGGATGCCGGCGGCTCGGTCGCGCGTGCAGCCACACCGATGGCCAACAACGTCAACCTGCTCGTCAACGCCGTGGTGCTCAATTACGTAGCCCTGCACGGCGAGATCGGACAGTTTGCAAGCATTTACCAGCAGCTCGGCATCGGTCACGGACTCGGCAACGATCTCGATCGCTTCGTCGCCTTCAACCCGATCGTGAACGGCACCGTTCCGGCCGCGTAGCACGATTGCCAACCCCGTATAGCTACGGCTATACCCTGCGGCCAGCCGCGTCCCTTCGGCTGGCCGCTTTTTCTTTGTTGGGGTCACTGTCCCCGGTCAAGTCGGGCATAATCGCTGGCCATGAGTGATCTGTCCCTGTTCCTGGCCTGTCCGCGCTGCGATAAAGCGCCGCTCGAGACGGTCGACGACTCCTGGCATTGCAAGGCCTGCAAGATCGACTTCCCGTTGATCAACGGCATACCGTGGATGTTCGCGGAGCCGCAGACGGCGCTCGGCGAATGGCGCAATCGCCTGCAATTCGCCCTGCAAAAACTGGGCTCCGAGCTGTTGGCGCTGGATCAGGAACTCAACGACGAAGACCTGACGGGCTTGGCCCGGCGCCGAGTCGAGCGCTACAGGAAATGTATCGAGTCTCACCGGCGCAAACTGCAGAAGCTGCTGCGCCCGATCGACGTACAGTCGCTGCAGGGAAACGTCGAAACCTATCTCGCGTTGCGCACGCGTCTGCCGACGGACCAGGGCCTCAACACCTACTATGCCAACATCCATCGCGACTGGGCCTGGGGAGACGAGGAAAACGAGGCGTCGCTGAACCAGGTCCGCGCCGTGCTTCACGATCACGCCGAGCTCGGCAATGTGCTCGTGCTCGGTGCCGGTGCCTGTCGTCTCGCGTACGACATCCACACGTCTTTCGACTGTGCAGCCACGGTCGCCGTGGATTTCAACCCGCTGCTGTTGCTCGTGGCGCAGGCGGTCACGAGCGGCGAACGGCTGAGCCTCTACGAGTTTCCGATCGCGCCGCTGGCGCTCGAGGACGACGCCGTGTTGCGCAAGCTGAGCGCGCCCGACGTGGCCGGCGACAATTTCCATCTGGTGCTGGCGGACGCTCTTCGACCACCGTTCCCCGAGCAGGCCTTCGACACGGTCGTCACGCCCTGGCTGATCGATATCGTGACCGAAGATCTCCCGGTGTTCGCTGCACGCGTCAACCGGCTGCTGAAAGAGGAAGGACGCTGGATCAATTTCGGCTCGCTGGCGTTCTCCTCACCGCAGCAGGCGCGACGCTACAGCCCGGAGGAGGTCAAGGCAATCGTCGCCGAACAGGGATTCTCCGACCCGTACGTGTCGCAGGCCACGATTCCCTACATGTGCTCGCCAGCCAGTCGCCACGGCCGGCGCGAGCGCGTGCTGACGTTCTCTGCCTACAAGGAACGCAGTGTAAGCAGGCCCGAACGTCACAAAGCCCTGCCCGACTGGCTGGTGACGGGCAAGGAGCCGGTTCCCCTGTCGCCATCGTTTCGGCAGCAAGCGATGTCGACCCAGATCTATTCGTTCATCATGTCGCTGATCGACGGGAAGCGCTCGATCGCCGACATGGCGGCCGTGCTCGAAAAGCAGCGCCTGATGACAAGGGAGGAGGCACTCCCTGCCATTCGCCAATTCCTGATGAAGATGTACGATGATGCACAGCGCCAATCCGGATTCTAGGAGAGCCAGTTGAACAGATGGCTATCGTTGTTTGTGGCAATCGTCTTCTGGTCTTGCGCGCATGCGAGCGACTTTGATGTGCAGGACTGGATCGACGAGCAGGTCGGGAGCGGGGCCGTGCTTTCTGTCACCGCAATGCGCGTCGATGGCGGCGAGGTGATCCAGTATGCCGGAGGCGAAACGGCCCCCGACAGCGGCGAATCGCCGGATGCAAACACCCAGATTGAGATCGGATCAATCACCAAGGCCTTTACGAACCTGTTGCTGGCGGAGATGGTCGCGCGCGACGCGGTCTCCTACGAAACGACGATCGGCGAACTGCTCGGCGATGACTTCACTTTCGCCAACGATGCCGTCGGCGGCATAACGTTACTGCAACTCGCAACGCACACCAGCGGGTTGCCACGCCTGCCGGCCAATCTCGCGCCAACCGACCAGCTCGACCCTTACAGGGGCTACGACGAGCAGGCGCTGCTCGAGGGCATTGCCGGGGCGCGCGACAAACAGCCGCTCGGCAACCACTATGCTTACTCGAACTTCGGTGTCGGCCTGCTCGGCTACCTGCTCGGACAGGTGCAGGGCGACGGCTACTCAGGCGCCCTCGAGGAACTGGTAATCCGTCCGCTGGGCCTCGAGCGCACGGGCTTCGAGCGCGCTGCGCAATCGGCCGTCGCGTGGCGCGGTGGCCAGGTGGTAAAGGACTGGTCGCTGGATGCGCTGGCCGGTGCGGGTTCGCTGCGCTCGACCACCGGCGACCTCGCACGATTTGCGACTATTCTACTCGGTGAGGCCGACAATCCGCTGGCCCATGACCTCCGGGCTGACCGCAAAATCGTCGCGCCCGCCGGCGGTTTCGACATCACGCGGGTCTGGCACGTGGGAGATTCGCCCGACGGGAAGATCTTCTGGCACAACGGCGGCACCGGCGGCTTCTGGAGTTTCTTCGGCTTCAGGCCGGCCACCAATGAAGCTGTTGCCATCCTCGTGAGTGGCGACACGGAAGCAACCGGTGTCGGCTTGCGTTGGCTTGGGTTCGAGCCCGGCCAGCCGCCGGCCGCCGACAATGACAGGTCAATTCTGGGGCAGTACAACCTCAATGCGAACTTCGGTATCGGTGTCTACGAGATGGATGGAAGGCTCGTCGCCCAGGCATCGGGGCAGATGCCGCTCGGACTGCATGAAGTCGGCGACGACTGGTACGCGATGGACGTGGCCGATGCAAGCCTGCACTTTCTCCGGGAAAACGGCAAAGTCGTGGCATTGGAGCTTGCCCAGAACGGGATGCTGCAGCGCGCAGAGAAGTCATCCGATACAGCAGCGGCGCTGACGATAGAATCAGTCGGGATGTCACGCGATGCGCTCGCTGCCTACGTTGGCGAGTATCCGCTCAATCCGTCAGTCAAATTCACGATTCGCCTTGGCGAGGAGTACCTCGAGGCGATGCTGACCGGGCAACCCTTCTTCCCGATCTTTCCGCAGGGTGGGGACAAGTTTTTCTACAAAGTAGTCGATGCCGAGCTGCACTTCGAGCGTGACGAGCACGGCGACGTCGATGCAGTGGTCCTGCATCAGGGTGGCATCGTGCAGCGCGCGGAGAAAGCGAACTGAGCACCGAGTCGCTACGTATCGATCGCTGGCTCTATTTTTGCCGTTTTTACAAGACGCGCAGCAAGGCCACGGATGCTGTAGCGGGTGGTCACGTCAGGCTCAACGGCGAACGGGCCGCTCCGGGCGCGAAGGCCCGGCCCGGTGACTACGTACAACTGATTCGCGACCGCCTGCCCTATGCGTTCTCGGTCGTATCCATACCGGCTCGGCGCGGTCCGGCGCAGGAAGCCCGCGCTTGCTATGTCGAGGATGCAGACGTCGTTCGCGACCGGGAACTCAAAGTCGCCGCTTTGCAGCAGGATCGCATGCTGATGCCGAGAACGGCCGGCAAGCCCGACAAACGAACGCGCAGGAAACTCAGGGATCGTAACCGCAGCAACTCCTGACCCTTGCCATCAGTCAACCGGAAATCCATATCTCGACGCGCCGTAATTGCCTGCAAATATCGTAGCGCTGTAGCCTGTCACCTCAGGCACGGTCGTGGCCGTCTGCCGAGAAATCATCCCGACGACTGTATTCGAGGACAAACATGAAATCGAAACTGCTTGCTCTCCCCGCACTGATCGCTCTCACGGCCTGGTCGATGCCTGCCGCGGCCGACTGGACGGATGCCCGCTGCGAAATCTATCCGCAAGGCGAAGACCGGCTCGAGAAAATGGTTCCGTGCACCTTTTCCCAGCGCCAGGGGTTCATAACGATCACCCGTGACGATGACGTCACCCACGAACTGAGCCCGGAAGGTGACACGCCCGGCAATTTCCGCGATCAGGACGGCCGTCGCGTCTATCGTCAAAGCGGACTTGGCAGCGCGGGACAGATCTTCCGGTTTCCGGACATCAGCATCTTCGTGTATTGGGACACCGCGGGGCCGGCATCGTCCGCTGACGACAACTACACAGCACCCTTCGCCACCACCGCCGCCGGCGGAGACTACGACGCCACGACGCGTCTGCCCTGCAAAGCGACCGGTGACTCCGCATACGGCAGCTGCCCGGCCGGTATCCTGCGCATGGCTGGCGGGGAAGCGTCGATCGTGATCGAAAACCCGCTCGGGGAGCAATTCACGATCAACTTCATGACCGACTACGTCAATGCCACCGTCGGCGAGGTCGACGCGCGACTCGAGGACGATACGTGGATCGTTACGCGCGACAATGGCGAAGTCTACGAAGTGCCGCTGGCAGCGATCGAGGGCGGCTGAGAAGGATTCTGAGAAATCCCTACGAGAACGTCGCCTCGATGTACCTGCCGATCTTGTCGATGGCCGCCCCGCTCTCCGGCATGTGACCGACGAACAACTGGAAGACGTGCCACATCTCGGGGAACACCTGGAGCTCCGTGTCGATGCCGGCCTCCTGCAGGTTGTCCGCAAAACGGGTCGAGTCGCTGAGCAGTATTTCAGCGTCTCCGACCTGCAGAAGTGCCGGGGGCAGACCGGCCACGTTGGCAAACACCGGCGACAACAGGGGATTCCGGAGATCCTCGCCCGGGCAATAGTGATCGACCACCACGGGCAGGTCCGCGGGATCGAACCACGGGTCGAGATCGGCGCGCGTGGTCATCGATTCGCCGCTCGCGCTCATGTCGAGAAACGGCGACAGCAGTACGACCGATCGCGGTAACGGGATGCCCGTATGGCGCAATTGCAGCGTCGTGGCGACCGTTAACCCACCGCCCGCCGAATCGCCACCGATCAGGATGTTATTCGCGGAATAACCCATCCCGAGCAAGGCACGATAGGCGGACACGCAGTCCTCGAGGCCTGCCGGGAACGGATGCTCCGGCGCCAGGCGATACTCGGGCAGCACTGTGTTGATACTGCCCGCCTGCGCGATATGGGTGACGAGCTTGCGGTGGGAGTCGCAGCTGCCGAGCGCGTACGCGCCCCCGTGCAGATACAGCATGACCCGTTCCTTGCTCGCCCCCGGCGGCCGGTACCACTCGGTGTGCAGGCCGGCGAGTTCCGCCTTTTCAACCGCAACGCCCCGCGCGGGGCGCAGCATGCCGCCGAGTTTGTCGAGCCGCTGACGCACCGTGACAACGGGCGCATTCGCAACATCGGCTTTTTCAAGGTACCGGCTCGTCAGCCAGCGGATGAACTTGGCGCGGCGACTGATTGACATGCCGCGAGGATCAGCGCTCGAGATACTGAAGCTTGTCTTTGACCTCGCGCCACTCGTCGGCGTCTTCGGGCGGGTCCTTCATCTCGGTGATGACCGGCCAGTCCCGGGACAGCTCCGCATTGATCTCGAGGAACTGCTCCTGACCCGCCGGCAATTCGTCCTCCGAGTAGATCGCCTCGACCGGGCATTCAGGCTCACACAGCGTACAGTCGATACACTCATCGGG
>JARRMH010000108.1:0-10191 GCA_037386205.1 Woeseiaceae bacterium
GGTGCGACGCAAGGGCAGTCGTGACCATTACCTGTCCAGCGGTCGGTTCTGGTACGAGTCGAGCGATCCGATGGGCCCCTGGACGAGCACGAATTCGCCTCCGAACGACCTCGTGCGCATGCTGCCCGAGCCGGACGAGGCCGAGAGCGGTCCTGCGACACCGCCCGCGATCGTCACGGCCGACGTTCCAACGGAGCTGATCTCGACCCAGGGCGAACCCGATTGGCAGCCGCTCCAGGGCGGGGACATTCTCTACGTGGCCAACACCGAATCCCCGTGGCTCAGGGATCTCTCCACGAACAATATGTACGTGTTGCTGTCGGGGCGCTGGTACCGATCGAAGTCGGCCGATGGGCCATGGACCTTCGTCCCATCCGATGAATTGCCGGCCAGCTTCGCGAACATACCGCCCGCATCCGATATCGGTGGACTGAGGACGTCGGTTGCCGGTACCCCGGAAGCCGAGGATGCGGTACTCGACGCGCAGATACCGCAGACCGCGGCCATCTAGCGCAGCGAAGCGAGCCTGACGGTCGAATACGACGGTTCCCCGGACTTCGAGAGAATCCCCGGGACGGCTGTCTCGTATGCCGTCAATACCGGGGCTCAGGTGCTCGAGATCGACAACCGCTACTATGCCGTCGACAACGGTGTCTGGTTTACGGCGGCATCCGCAACCGGGCCCTGGGCCGTCGCCGACTCGGTCCCGCAGGACGAGATCAGCAAGATCCCCCCGAGTTCGCCCGTCTACAACACGACGCACGTGCACGTCTACGAGTCGACGCCCGACATCGTCTACGTCGGCTACACGCCGGGATACCTGTGGTCGTTCCCGTACTACGGCGTGCCGGTCTACGGGACCGGCTGGCGCTACCCGCCCTATTACGGGCGCTGGTACTACCCGCGTCCGCCGACCTGGGGCATGAACGTCGGCTACAACCCCTGGACCGGCTGGAACTTCGGCATGAGCTGGTCGA
This sequence comes from Woeseiaceae bacterium, assembly GCA_037386205.1. Taxonomy (GTDB): domain Bacteria; phylum Pseudomonadota; class Gammaproteobacteria; order Steroidobacterales; family Woeseiaceae; genus UBA1847. The sequence goes on from JARRMH010000108.1 coordinate 978, forward strand.
ACGGATTCTTCAATTTCGGCATCAGCTGGGGCGGCGGCTACGGTGGCCGCTATCGTCCCTGGCGATGCTGCAACGGCTGGTACGGTGGCGGCCACCGGGGCCCCATCGTGATCAACACCGGCGACATCAACATCGGCAATACCATCAATGTCGGCAACCGCGTGGATGTCAGCAACAAGATCGGCCGCGACCGGCTCGCAGCGGCAAATACGCGCGATAACGTCTACAAGCGGCCGGAAAACCGGGCGCGGGTCGCGGATCGTTCCACGGCGCTCGCCGGTCTGCGCGAGGCGCGCCCGGCGACCGGACGTCCTAACGATGTCTTTGCCGATCGCAGCGGCAACATCGCCCGCGATGCCGATGGCCGCTGGGAGACGCGTGAGAACGGCAATTGGCGACCGGCCACCGGCGGTGAGGCGACGAGACCCGTGACACGACCGGCACAGCCGCCGTCGACGCGTCCTGCAGAGCGGCCCGCCACGCGCCCTGCGCAGCCGTCGACACGTCCGGCGCAGCGGCCAGCGACGCGGCCATCAACGCGTCCAGCGCGACCGACCGGTAACATCGACCGCGCCGAGTTGAACCGTGCCAGGGCGGCGCGCCAGCGCGGCACGACGCGACAGTCCATGCGCCCCGCTGGGATGCAGCGCCCCGCGAGAAGGCGCTAGGCGCCGTTTCGCAGGCGTCTATTCGTTGGAATTCTGAAGAGCCTTGGCATGAAAAAATTCGAGCCCTCCATCGCAATTGTCATCCTGTCGATCGTGCTTTCCGCCTGTGCGGGGCCCGCTCTGAGAGACGAGATCAACAGGCCCGAGCCCCGTTACGCGATGGCACCGGCAACGACCGGAATCCTCGCGGAGAATGCAGCGCGGCTGACTGAAGGGGGGCGTCCGGTATCCGGTTTTCGCCTGCTCGACGGCAGTCGCGAAGCCCTGGAGTGGCGCCTGGCGCTGATCGATTCCGCCACGTCGTCCATCGATCTCATCACCTACCTCTGGTACCCGGACTCGTCGGGCCGCCTCATGCTCGAGCGCGTCGTGCTCGCGGCGCAGCGGGGCGTTCAGGTACGCCTCGTCATCGATGACCTGTTGACCATCGGCCAGGACCAGCTGCTCGCCAACCTGAACTGCCTGCCGAACATCGAGGTGCGGCTGTTCAACCCGTGGTCGAAGCGCAGTCTCGGCTCGCGCGCCGGCGAGATGATCGCGGAAATGGAACGCCTCAATACGCGCATGCACGTGAAGCTCCTCGTGGCCGACGGGCGTGCCGCGATCGTCGGTGGCCGCAATATCGGCGATCACTATTTCGGGTTGAGCAACGCCTACAACTTCCACGATCTCGACGTCCTCGGTATCGGCCCGATCGGCGTCGAGGCAAGCGAAATGTTCGACCATTACTGGAACAGTGACTGGATCGTCTCGGCCGACAACCTCGTGACCGAGCCGGATGCGGACAAGGCTGCGGAACAATGGCAGGCGTTGCAGGAGGCGACCCGGACCGATCCGCAGCTCGCAGAACTTCCAAGACAACCGCGCGACTGGTCAGCCGACTTTGCCGCGATTCGGCCGGAACTGCGGCCCGGCCGCGGCTACCTCGTGTTCGACGACGTCTCGGCAGAGGACGTCTCGCAGACGATGATCGCGACGATGTTCGGGTTTTTCAACAGCGCAGAGGAGGAGTTGCTGATCACGAATGCCTACATCATCCCGGGCCAGCCCGGGATCGATTTCATCGCGGCGCTCAGCGAACGCGGCGTGGACGTTCGCATCCTAACCAACTCGCTGGCATCCCACGACGTGCCTGCGGTGAACAGCCACTACGAAGGCTGGCGGGATGACCTGATTAATGCCGGGGCCGACCTGTTCGAGTTTCGTGCCGATGCGGCGATCCAGCCGATCATCGATGTCCCGCCGGCGTCGGGCGAGTTTACCGGGCTGCACACCAAGGCCGCGGTGGTGGACATGCGGTACTCGTTTATCGGCTCGATGAACCTCGATCCCCGTTCGGCCAACATCAACACGGAAATGGGCGCCATCATCGACAGCCCCGAACTCGCGGCGGACCTGCGGGCGCTCATGTTGCGTGACATGGGGAGTGATAACGCCTGGGCCGTCACGCTGGATAACAACGGCAAACTGTGGTGGCGCAACAGCGACGAGACCGTCGACGATCAACCGTCGCGGGGTTTCATGACGGACGTCATGAACGTCATCTTCAAGATGTACGGGTCGCCCGTCAGGTTCTGGCGCGGCTTATCGAACGCCGCCGCACCGACACCTTCAACATGGCCAATGCCGGCAAGCCCTTGTGCGTAGGCAAGATCCTCGACCAGGAAGTCGCGCGTTTCGTCGACGTCGGGGTCTATCTTGTGCGTCGTGACGGTCTTCCACGTGAACCGTATGCCGATGTCACGGCTGATTTGCCCGATCCAGACCGGTTGGCCTTCGTAGCGCATCGGCGTCAGCCAGATGCGCAGGTGGTTGCGCTCGTTGATCGACGTGCGGGCACGCTGGAATGCCGCGTCCTGGGCCCGGCCGAGGACGTACAGTGGACTGACGGGCGAATACCGGTACGCCTTGCCGAACAGTGCCGAGATGCCGGTCCGGAACAGCGACCCGCCATACAGCGTCTCGGTCTCGTCCCAGCCTGCACGCAGCAGCGTGTAGTAGAGGTCCTCGACATGACCGACGAAGGCAATGTTGAGCGGGTCCCCGTCGTTCTTCCCCTTGCGGTCCTTGACGCAACAGGGCAGGTCCTCGAGCGCCGCAATCAGGCCTGCGCGATCGACGTCGCGGATTTCGGACTTGTCATACAGCGACTCGAACTCGACGTCGTAGTGGTCGAGCCGGAGGCCCGGCACCGGCACGAAGAAGGTCAGGCGATAGGGTTCCGTGTCGGAGATCGGATACACGTCGACGTTGAAGGATTTCGTACCTTCATCCACGCGCGTAAAGAGGTAGCCCGATTGAACGCTCCGCGGCTCGATCTCGAACTGGATCTTGCGGTTGCTGAAGCTCTCGCCGGCCGATCGGTCGATGATCCAGTTCCACGGAAAGAGCCGCGATGCCGTCTCGAGCGGCGTGTAATAAGCCGGGTCGGTACCCACCGGCAACAACAGCATCCTGGTGTCGGACAGGTTCTCGACCTTGATCCACACGGGCTGCACGTTGCTCAGGTACATGTTGACGCCGAACAGGCGACTCGATTCCGCGACCGACGGAACGGCCGTCGTCACGCGGATATCCCGTTCCGTCTGCTCGAAGAGGCGGTCATTCGGTGGTGGCACCTCGTCCTGTGCGGATCGCGGTGTATCTGACCCGGCTGCGGGCTGCATTCCCGTACACCCGGTTGCGAGAAACAAAGCAGCGGCAATGGCGAGGAGGCAGGCGCGCATGCTATTCAAGTTCCTCCTCGGTCCACCAACCCAGCAGGTGCACGTCGTCCATTGCGACGGGCTCCTCCGATAACCAGACGACGGCGCAGTGACCGCTCGAAAAATAGCTCGAGCCGCTGAACGTCATGACCGGATCGCCCTCGGGTACCGGGTCGAAGGCCCTCGCATAGACGGCTTGCCGGACGGACTGGCCATACCAGAGGTCCTGAAGGAAATAGTCCCGTGCCTCATCGATGTCCGGATCGACGCGCAGGTCATCGGTATCGTCACCCGCATGACCGAAGTTGTAGACCACCTGGCCCAGCCACATTGGCTCACCGCCGTTGGTGGCCGGCGCCAGCCACAGCCGCAATTCCTTGCGTTCCGCGCCGTCGGGACGGGACTTGGTGAAGGTGCCGTCCGGCGGGCGGCCCCGGTAGCGCTGCAGGCGCGCAATAGCCGTTTCGGCGGAGCCAGCCTCTGTTTCGTGCCAGCCCGCGCGCAGGAGCGCCCGCCTGAGGGCGAGTGGCGCGGCCACGATGACGACATTGAACGGGTCGCCCTGTTTCGTGCCGCTCTCGTCTGTCGCGCAGCATCGCTCGTCGCGAATTTTTTCGCGCAGCGCATCGTCGGAAAGCGTTTCGATCTCCTGCGGCCCGTAGAGCCCGGCAAAGTCCACTTCCATGTAGTCGGCGGTAAAGCCCGGGATCGGCACGAAGAACGTGAAGCTGTAGGAATCGAGGTCGCTGGCAACGACATCGACGTTGAACCCCTTCGTGCCGGGGGTCAGGTGCGTGTAAACGAGGCCCGACCGGGTCTCGCCCGGAGGAATGCGGCGATCGATCGCATTCTCGTAGAACCACCGTTCCATGTCGGCCTTACCCTTATCGCTGTAGCCGCCGCGGTTCATCCACGCGACCTCGAGGGGGGAGTAATAGTCGCGATCGATACTCGCGATCAGAAGGCGCAGACCGCGCGACCCCGTGTTGGTGACCTCGAGCCAGACGGGCTGAATTCCCTGGCTGTACAGGGGCAGCCCGGTCAGCGCCTCGGTCTCCGCCGCGTCCGGCACGGCGGCCGCGATACGGACCTCGTCATTCTTCTGGACAATGCGCCGCTCGAGGAAAGCGGCACTGTCCGGGTCCGCCGCGATAAAGGCATTGGTCGAGCATCCGCCAAGGAACAGCATTACGGCCAGCGGGGCCGCGGCGATCAGCACTGTCGACAAGCTGCGACGCGCTCGGCGAGACGGAGAGGGTGTGGGTTTCGGGTCTTGCACAGTAACTTCGAAGCCTTATTCCCGCACGTTCCGGGACCGCTCAAAGATACCAGTTATTCAAAGCTGTTTCTCGACCGGGAGTAAGCGGATGAGCCCGGCCAGCCGGCGCTGAAACCAGGTTGAGTTCGGGTCGGTATCGTAGTCGAGCCTGACGCCGTCCTTTTCGATGATCCAGCGAAGATCGTCATTGTCGTCGAGAACGACCCGAAAGGCGTTCTCCGGCGCGACACCCTCGTTCATGTAGTCGATGACCTGTGCTGCGAGTTCCGGGCTCTGCACGTAAATACCGGCCTCGGTATTGATCGACCCGGAACGCGGGTCCAGGTTGAAGCTGCCGATGAAGACATCCTTGCGGTCGAAGACGATCGCTTTCGTGTGCAGCGCCGCCTTGCTTTTCGCTGAAATGATCTGCTTGTCGACGGGGCCGGGGTAGGGGCGCAATTCGTACAGCTCCGCACCGGCTTCGAGGAGCGGCTTACGATACTTCGAATAACCGGCGTGCGCGGCGAGCACATCGTTCGCGGACAGCGAATTGGTCAGGATACGGACCCTGACGCCGCGGTCGACCAGCGCTTTCGCGGCCGCCACACCGTCTTTGCGCGGCACGAAATAGGCCGATTCGATCAGCAGTTCCTCTTTCAGCGTCTCCATGCGCTGGAACAGCCCCTCGCCGATGCGCCCCCGTTTGAATCCCTCGTAAATTGCGGCCGGATCGTCCCAGACGATTTCGCCGGGCGCCCAGACGAGATCCGCAAAGATTTCCTCGAGCTGTTCCAGCATCTCGGATGCGTTTTGCTCGGTAGGGAAAGGGTAGTCGTCTTCGCTGATCAGGCGCCGCATGTCGCCTACGACATCCTCGTACTCCTCGACAGTGGACTTTTCGCCAATGGCTTCAGCGGCCGCACTGGCCCACGGTCCGTTCCAGAAGTGATCGAAGACCTCGGAAGTCTCCCTTACGATAGGGCCTGCGCCGACGATATCGAGGTCGCGGAAATTCGACTCGGTATGTGCTTCGAAGTAGTGCGCACCGACGTTACGACCGCCGACCAGGGACATCGCGTTGTCCATGATCATCATCTTGTTGTGCATGCGATGATTGATCCGCCCCATGTCCAGTGCAAAGTCCAGCGCACGGAACTTGCGATGCCTGAACGGGTTGAAGATCCGTACTTCTATGTTGGGGTGCGCGTCGAGTGCGCCGATTCGATCGTCGCGCCCCGACATGTTGATATCGTCGACGAGCACGCGCACGCGCACGCCCCGTTCGGCGGCCCGGGCAAGCCTTTCCGCGAGCAGGCGGCCGGTCGGATCGGCTTCCCAGATGTAATACTGGACGTCGAGGCTTTTCTCGGCGAGGTCACAGAGCGCGAGACGGGCAGCCAGCGCCGGCTGGCCGTAACGAATGATAGCGAAGCCGGATTCATTCGGATGCCCGGACGCAAGCTCGGCCAATCGCGCGCCGACCTTCGTGGACTCATGCTCCGCAAACGCAGTTTCCGGGGGGCGATCAACCATCGGTGCCTGCTCGCCTCCGCAAGCCGCCAGCATGGAGAGCGTGGCCATTGCCGCCAGATACGACATCGCCCGCCCGACTGTATGAACTCGGATCCTTTTCACGTTGCACGTGCACCAGTCAAAGCTCCTGAAGTTGTGGGGGCAATATGGGCAACGTGCCTGATCAAGTCAAGATTTTGCCGGCGGCAGGCTTGCGGGCTGATCGCTCTGCAGCGTTGCGCGGAAGGTACAAATCACAGGCATCCGCACCGTGGTACACATGAGGAGTTGTTACAAATTGTATCGGCGCGTCGATTAGGGCTGTCTGGCGCGCACTTATGTTCTATTGTCGTGCAGGCAAGTCAGACAGAAAAAACTCGGTCGTAACCAAGAACCGATATCATCAGGAGCCCAGATAAATGACCATCAAAGACAAATTCACCGATCAGGAATGGGAAGAACTCGTGCAGGCGCCGATGCTTGCGGGAATGGCTGTGACAGCCGCTGACCCCGGCGGACTGTGGGCCGCAATCAAAGAGGGTTCGGGCATGGCGCGCACGTTTGCTGAAGCGAAATCGAACCCGGATCCCGATTCGCTGCCGTCAGTCATCAGCGCGACCCTGGAGAATGCCGAGGGCAGGCGCATTACGCAGCAGAATCTCCTCGAACTCGTGAAAGGGAGGAAGCCTGCGGAGCTGAGCACGTTCGCCGTACAGCGCCTCGGCGAGATCGACGCACTGGTCGCCTCCAAGGCACCGGAACTCAGCGGCAGCTACAGGGAATTTGTTCGCACGACAGCCCAGAATGTTGCCGAGGCAGCGAAAGAGGGCGGCTTCTTGGGCATCGGCGGAGAACAGGTATCCGACGCCGAGAAAAAGACGCTGGCCGATATCGATCGAGTCCTCGGCTGACTTTGGTGGCCGGCGAGAGAGGCCACGTTCAGAAGTTCGCTGATACGTAGAGGAAGATTCCGGAAATCCGGTTGTCGAATCTGAAGCGCGTGTCGTCTTTTTCCCTGTCGACGTCCAGGCTGTTCGATCCGAGCGCGACGCCGGCGGCAACGTGATCGAACAGCTGGTAGTCGAGACCGAGCTGAAAATCGGAGTACAAGCCACGCCATTCGTCCAGGCTGAGGGCGAAGAACTCCGTCGTGAGGTACCAGTCCGTTCGCTGTGTCAGCTTGTACTCGAGCGTGAACGACAGCACCGGCATCGGCAGGTCCGACTTTGCCCCGCGCAGCCTCGTCCCGGACACGCCCGATTCGACGGCGAGTTCGAGGGCGATGTCCGCCCAATGCAGGCCTGCGCCGGCGGCGAGTTCGACCTTGCCACTCTGGTAAAATGACCACAGATAGCCGATCTTGACGATATTGTTATCGAGGGAAGAACTGACGCTGGTGCCGGTCGGGATGATAACCGTGTTGCCCTCTTCGTCGACCCATTCAATGTCATCGACCAAAGTCTTGCCCGCACTGGCGTCCAGTCGGTACCAGGAAAATGTGATGGCGTGCTTCGGTCTGAAGCGGTAAAGGCCGTCCAGCCGGAATACGGCCTGTTCGCTGTCCAGGCCGAGGGTATCCCTGGGGCGGAACGAAATGCCGATGCCGGCGTTTGTCTCCGTCAGCGAGACTGTGGAATCGTATCGATAAACGTCGTAACCACCGATCGAAATTTCGAACGTGTCGTGTTCGTTGGCCAGGGCCGTTGCGCTGCCCACCAGCAGCAGGGATGCCGCCGATGCAAGTAACCGGGCGCACCGGGTGGCCGGCCCGTCGTTTGTCTTCGCCATGATCTGGTTCTTCCTCAATGGGTGACGGATTCCAAACGCTTATCTGACGATAAGACAGCATTACCCGCTTGGTGGGCAACATTAGCGGATACAATGTTCGCACTGTATCATCGGAGCAAGCAGGTGTCGCTGATGCCCCCCCGCTATTGGCAGCAACCGCCCAACATCAGAGAGAAGAGAATATGAATCAGGAAACCACGAGACGGGCCGGCTATGGCATCTGGATTATCGGCGTTTGCGCGATGCTGCTGACGGCCTGCAACGATCAGGAGGCAGCGATGGCGGAAGCCAAACAAAAACCCGACAATTCCCTGATGCGGGTCATCACCGGAGAAGTGTGGTATCGGGAACGCATCGCGCTGCCGCCCGGCGCCAAGGTTATCGTCACGCTCGAGGATCAATCACGCGCGGACGCAGCCGCCACCGTGCTCACTGACTACACGCATATCGTGGACGGGGCGCCACCCTATTCGTTCAGGCTGGTTTACAATCCCTCGGCGATTGACGATCGCATGACATACGGGTTGCGGGCACGCATCGAGAACGATGGCAAGCTGTTGTTCACGTCTACAGAGCACATCGACCCGTTCGCAAGCGAGCCTGGTGAGCCCGTGCGCATCATGGTGGCGAAACAGGGGCAGAACTAGACGAAAAGCGGCCCTCATTCGTCCCACAAGGGCCCTTTACTGGACAGAGTCGGGAGCGGCGATAAGCGATTTTTCGACGATATCCCTGACAAACTTCAGAATCTGTCTGGATGTGTAGTATCTCGAAGGCTCGAGTTGCCCTTCGTTCGTAGTGCCTATTACCCGTCCGTCGGGGCCGAAGAATACGGCGACGGGGATGCCGCGCTGCAATTCCACGCCGAGTTCGGCGGCGAGACCCACGTTGGTATTGAACTTGCCGACATTGACGTTGACGAAGTCAAACGTGTCCGCCGCGAATGCCTGCACCTCGGGGCTGCGCAGTTGGCGGTACAGGGTAAGGCAGTCGAGGCACCAGTTGGCACCAAACGTCACCATGAGGAATTTTCCTTCGTCTCGTGCCTGTTGCCTGGCCAACGCGACGGTGGCCGCTGCGTCGTCGTCATCCTCGTAGGGCAGGTCTGCCATGTTGGGCGTGACTCTGGGGTCCTTGTAGGCAAACAGCTCATCCATTAGCTCGTGGTTTTCATCCTGCAGGTCCGCAATGAGCTGCATTTGCTCCTCGAGATCCTGCCGGCTGACCAGCACGGTGTCGTTCAGGTGGAGCAGGGCCACGCTGGTGAGCAGGCCGACGAC
>JARRMH010000109.1:0-10362 GCA_037386205.1 Woeseiaceae bacterium
CGCAGATCGGCGACGGTCTCAAGCCGGTGCAGCGGCGCATCGTCTATGCGATGAGCGAGCTGGGCCTGTCGGCGTCGTCGAAGCCGAAGAAATCGGCGCGCACGGTCGGCGATGTGATCGGCAAGTTCCATCCCCATGGCGACTCGGCCTGTTACGAGGCGATGGTCCTGATGGCCCAGGACTTCTCCTACCGCTATCCGCTGATCATCGGACAGGGCAACTGGGGTTCGACCGACGATCCCAAGTCCTTCGCGGCAATGCGCTACACCGAGTCGCGCCTGGCACCCTATGCCAGGTCGCTGTTGCAGGAGCTGGGCCAGGGCACGGTCGACTGGGTGCCGAACTTCGACGGCACGATGAAGGAGCCCGTCGTGTTGCCGGCGCGACTGCCGAACCTGTTGCTGAACGGCACGACCGGCATTGCCGTCGGCATGTCGACGGACGTGCCGCCGCACAATCTCAATGAAGTCACGAGCGCACTCGTGCACCTTATCGACAATCCGAAAGCGACGGTTGCCCAGTTGATGAAGCACATCAAGGGCCCGGATTTTCCCACGGGCGGCGAACTCGTCTCGCCGGCCGCCGACATCAAGGAGGTTTACACGACGGGCAGCGGCACCCTGCGTCTGTGTGCGGCCTACAAGCTGGAGAACAGCGATATCGTGATCACGTCGCTGCCGCACCAGGTATCGGGCGCCAAGGTGCAGGAGCAGATCGCGGCACAGATGCGCAACAAGAAGCTGCCCCAGGTCGATGACCTGCGCGACGAGTCCGACCACGAAGAGCCGACGCGGATCGTGATCAGCAAGAAGCGGGGCGTGGATGTCGAGCAACTGATGTCGCACCTGTTTTCGACGACGGCATTGGAACGCACGCTGCGCGTCAATATGAACGTGATCGCACTCGATGGCCGGCCGCGTTCATTCAACCTCGTCGAACTGTTGAGCGAATGGCTCAAGTTCCGCAAGCAGACGGTCAAGAATCGCCTCGCCCATCGGCTCGACATCGTCCGGGACCGGCTGCATATCCTCGACGGTCTGCTCGTTGCATACCTCAACATCGATGAAGTCATTCGCATTATCCGCGAGGAGGACGAGCCGAAGCCGGTCCTGATGAAGCGCTTCGATCTCTCGGACGTGCAGGCAGAGGCGATCCTGAACCTGCGTCTGCGGAATCTCGCCAAGCTCGAGGAGATGAAGATCCGCGGCGAGCAGGACGAACTCGACAAGGAACGCGACATTCTCGAGAAGACGCTCAAGAGCGCGGCGCGGCTGAAGACGCTGATCAAGAAAGAGATACTCGAGGACGCCGAGAGTTACGGTGACGAGCGCCGCACGACGATAGTGGAGCGTGCCGCAGCCCAGGCCCTCGACGAGACTCAGCTGGTCAGCAGCGAACCGGTAACGGTCGTTTTGTCACAGGCAGGTTACGCACGCGCCGCCAAGGGGCACGAGATCGACCCGACGACACTCAGCTATCGCTCGGGCGACCAGTACCTGGCATCGGCGCAGGGCCGCAGCAACCAGCTCGCCATGTTCATCGACAGCACGGGTCGCGTCTACAGCGTGATTGCCGGAACGCTGCCATCTGCGCGCGGGCAGGGCGAGCCGCTGTCAAGTCGCTTCAGGCCGCCCGACGGTGCCGCATTCTGCGGTGCAATGATCGGGGACAACGCGCAGAAGTACCTGCTGGCAAGCGATGCGGGCTACGGCTTCATCGCCACGCTGGGCGACCTCGTATCGCGCAACAAGGCCGGGAAGGCGATTCTGCGGGTGCCAAAGGGAGGCATGGCCGTGGTTCCCGCTGCGGTACCGAAGGACAGTGAGTGCCTGATCGCGGCAGTCAGCAACATCGGACGACTGCTCCTGTTCGAAATGGACGAATTGCCCGAGCTCGCCAAGGGCAAGGGCAACAAGCTGATCAATATTCCGGGGCCCAAGTACAAGAGCGGCGAGGAGTCGATGGTGGCGGCTGCGGTCGTGCCCGAAGACGGTAACCTCGAGGTCTACACGGCAGCACGCAAGATGACGCTCAAGTGGAACGATCTCGACGACTATTACGGCGATCGCGCGTTGCGCGGCAGCCTGTTGCCCAAGGGTTGGCGCAAGGTCGAGCGGCTGGTCGGGATCGAGTAGCCGCACCGCGCGCGACGCGACATACTGCGACCGGCTTCTCGCCAGTCACGCGCCGTCAGCGCCTGCGCGTATCGACCTTGCCGCCCTCAGTGTCCATCTCGACGGTTTCGTCGTCATTGGCAACTGTCAGCCTGGCGGCGGATGACATGTTGACGGTGTCGGCATTGGTGTCGTCCGGATCGAACGACGCTTCGAACTCCGCGGACTTCTGCTCGTCCCGGGACGGCATCTCGCTCGTCGCGGTAAGGTCCTCTGCGGTCGCCGCGCGCAGCATCGAGGTATCTTCGTCGTCAACCGACTCGTTGAGGTCCCGTGCGAGTTCGGCGGCGGCGCGCTCGATTTCCAGGTTGAGTGCCTGGGTGGCCGTCAATTCGTCCTCGTAGTCCTGTTCGAGGATGTCGTAGTCGACTTCATTGCTGACCGTGAACTCGTCGGTTTCCACCGGGTCGTCGCCGGTCTCGACTTCGACGGCCTGCAGATCCCTTTCGGTGACGTCGTCATGTCGCGGCATTTTCGTTGCATCCATGATCACCGACATGTCGTAGTCGTCGTCACCGGGCAATATCTCGCTTTCGAGTATCGAATCCACGTTGCGCGTCATCGCCGGGAGCATGTCCGTGTCCTTCTCGGCGGCCGGCGCTTCGGGCTCGAACGGCAGCTCGATATCGAGTTCGGTTGTCGCGGCGAAGCCGAAATCCTGGGCGACGTCGACGTCGACACCGTCGTCGAGACCCGTGCCCAGCTCGAGATCAGCGTCGAGGATGGGGTTTTGATCGGTCGGCGAGTCATCGTCGAGATCGTAGTCCTCGAACGCGTGTGCGGGATCTGCATCCTTCTGCCTGCGCTCGGCATGATCCGCCACTGCGGGTCCGACCGGCGTCGAGCCGAATTGCCTGCGCGCCCGTCTGCCGAACAGCAACAGCGCCACGATGATGGCGAGGCCTGCGCCGATCAGCCAGGTCAGCAGCGACGTCGATTCACTGCGGGCACCGGTGCTGATGATTGCCGTCTGCACGTTTGGCGACGAGGCGGTCGTCTCCGGGCCCTGCAGTTCGGTATTCGGGATAGCGACCGTTGCGGCCGTCTCGGGCACGATCGTGCCCGGCACCAGGTCCCCGGGCTTGAGGTCGGCTGTCGTGTCCGCGGCCGACGCTGCTGCCGCAGCGGTTGCGGCCGGCGTATCGAATGCGCCCGGCTCGTAGGGCGCGGCCTGTCCTGTCGCGACCGCGGCCCCGGGTCCTGCCAAGGCGGCATTGGGATCGATATCGGGCTTCGCCGCAGGGGCGTCCGGCGACGTGGCGCTCGCCGCCGCAACGACCGGTGCCGTGCCGTCGAGACTCGGAATGGTCAGCCAGCTGCCGGCACGGAGCCGGTTCGGGTCGTTATCGATGAATGCATCCGGGTTGGCATCGGGCGACCGGCGTGGATTGCGGCCGCGGGTCGCTTTCCGGTCGGGCAACCGGTGTCGCCGTCGGCGCGGCTGCAACGCTCGCAGCGTCCTCCATGCCGGCCGGGTCAATGAACAGCATGTATTGCCGGCTGATGTTTGGCGTGTACGGGCAATTGATCGTTACCCGCGTTCCGAGCATCGGTTCGCGTATCGCCGTGTCGCCCCGGATGACGATGGCGCGGTCGGTAATGCTGACCGTGGCGCTGCCGATTCCCGGGAGGTCGCCGGTCGAACGGCCGCCGCCGACGGATACGCATGAATCACTGACCATTTCATTGGGCGCCAGCGCGTAGGCGACGCTCGCCCGCAGCGGCTGACCCAGCCGCGACTCGACCGTCAGCTCGCCAAGTTCCAGCGCGTTTGTCGGTGTCGCCGTGATCAATCCGCCACCGAGCGCGACGAGAGGAAACAGGGAACGCGCGGCAACGCGATCCTTTCGGTCGACAGGTTTTTTGCAATTCACCAGGCTCACCCCATAGATTCCTGCGATTCGCACGGTACCAGACCGCACCAATCTTCGACTGTGGCTCTATTCTATGTTCTGAGTAACGCCCGGCGTTAGCGGATGGTTCCGGCGGAGGAGTGTGACGAGGTTCACACTTTGCGGCCGGTCAGCTCGTTCCTGCCCCGGTGAGATCGGCGAGCGATCGGGTGACACCGGACGCGGCGTCCTGCAGAACAACCGGCTCGTGGACGTAGTGGCCCTGCATGAAATCGAGGCCGAGCTGGAACAGCACGGCCATGGCATTGGCATTTTCGACCCGCTCCGCGATGGTTCTGATGTTGCGTTCGCGGGCTGCCTCGACGATCCGCTGAACGGTCTCCTGCATGTTGTCGTCGGTCATCAGCGTATGCATGAGTTCGCCGTCGATCTTGATGTAGTCGGGCTCCAGCAGGTCGAGAATCTGGAAGCGCTCGGTATCGACGCCGTAGTGTTCGATGGCGAAGCCGATGCCGAGTCGGCGCACCTGTCTGGCGACAGTGCGCGTTTGCTTGATGTGCTTGGCCGCGTCGCGTTCCGGTACCTGGACGACGAGGCGGGAGCAGTCGAAGCCATCCTCGTCGAGCTTCTGTTCCATCCACGCCGCCGTCGTGCCGTCCGTGATTGATTGTCGGGACAGCCTGACGAACACGCGGTCCGCATCGCCTTTCTGACAAAAATCCATGGCCGCGGTCAGCATCCAGCGATCGATGTTCTTCATCATGCCGAGTCGCTTGGCGGCCGGCAGGAATTCGGAAGGCAACACCGAATTTCCCTGTTCGTCGAGCATGCGCACCAGCAGGTCGAACATCTGGATGGAATCGCTGCGCAGGCCCGCGATCGGCAGCTGGGCCAGGCGAAAGCGGTTGTCCATCAGCGCGGACTTGAGATGGCGCCGCCAGACCGCGTCGAATTCCCGTTGCCTGGTGTCGTCGATGGTCTGCTCGTCGAGGAACGACGTATTGCCGCCCGCCGCCTTGCCCTGATCGTAGGCACGCACGGTCGCGGCGATGAACTCCTCGAGGGTTTCGTAGGTCTCGCTGGCCCCGCATGAGCCGACCGTGCAGGTCATGTTCGTCGAGATGTCACCGACCTCGAAAGTCACCTTGGCGAGCTGGTTGATGAGCTGTTGCCCCCAGACCTGGGCATCGTGAGCGCTGCCGCGTTCGAGAAGCAGCATCAGTGACGTCCCTTCGAAGCGTCCGGCCACGTCGCGGGGATGCAAGCGCTTGCGCACGAACTCGGCGAACTGCGCGAGGATCTCCTCCGACTGGATGAATCCGACCTTGTCGCGTATCAGGCGAAACTTGTCGGGCTTTACATAGACGAGGCAATGCGTTCCCGACGCCGGCTTGCGCCGCAGGCGCTTGGTCACGCGCTCGAGGAATTGCGCGCGGTGAAAGAACAGCGTGGTGGGATCGCGCTTCAGCGCGTCGTGGACGAGCTTGGTCGGTTCCTCGGCTACTTTGAGTTGTGGCGCGATCCGAATCTGTACGCTGGGTCCCTCGTCGAGGTCGATCTTGCGGAACTCGAGATGCATCTCTTCGGGTTCGCCGCTGTCGATGTGCGCCTTGACGATGAGTTTTTCGTCCTTTTGCCACTTGCCGGCGATCGTGGCCACCAGTGCGCCCTTGAGCGCTGCCCGGCTTTCCGGCTCGAAGCTGTCCATGATCGGGACGCCGATCAACTCGTCGCGGCTGGCAATCTTGAACTGGCTGAGCCAGGCATTGTTGATGTCGGTGAAGATGCCTTCCTGCACGAGCGCATACGAGCTTGCCGAGACCGCCATGTGGTCTTTCAGCTGCTTCTTGTATTCGGTCGCGGATACCAGCGTGGAGTTGAGCGCCCGTTCGATGCGCAGGGCGCGCAGTTCGCGCGAGACGACGGATTGCAGGCGTGACTTGAGGCTCGTGGAGACGAGATCGCAGGCGCCGGCGCGCATGGCGGCTTCGATTGACGCCTCGTCCGCCTGTTCCTGCATCGCGATGACCGGCAGCTCGGGGTTGTACTGGTCTTTCTGCTTGATGACCTGCCGGATGGGCTCGGGGTAGGTGTCGCAGTTGACGATCAGCAGTTCGATACGTTCTGAGGCGAGCGTGTCGGCCACGGAGCGGGGATTTGCATTCCAATGGCAGTGCGCCGCGTGGCCCGCGTCGCGCAACGCGCCATTGATCAGTTCCACATCGTCCTGGTCGGTGCTCAGGACCGCGATCGAGATGCTGTGGCGCCCGTTCAAGTCCTGTTCCCTGGCAGCACAGGGGTACCCCCGTCGTTGTCGATATTCTGTTAAGAAGGGCTCAGTCTAGTCGCAGTGGCCGGGCGAGTCCCGATTCGGGATGCAAAACCGTGACCTGAATCAAGTTTCGACCGCAAACGGCGCCCCCCCTGGCGCAATATTCGACTGGAACCGCGTGGTTACTCCGGTATCATAGCGCCTCGTCGCCGGCTGGCGGCCCGACCCCAAGAGCGACACGCATGGCAAATTACAGCACCAACGAGTTCCGGTCCGGTCTGAGGATCATCATCGACGGCGACCCCTGCGTCATCGTCGAGAATGAATTTGTGAAGCCCGGCAAGGGCCAGGCCTTCAACCGCGTGCGCATCAAGAACCTCAAGACGGGCAAGACGGTCGACAAGACCTTCAAGTCCGGCGAATCCGTCGAAGCCGCCGATGTCATGGACACGGAAATGCAGTTTCTCTATGCGGACGGCGAGTTCTGGCACTTCATGGAGCCGGACAGCTTCGAACAGTTCGCTGCGGACGAAAATGCCGTTGGCGACGCGCAGGACTGGATCACGGACGGTGACATGTGCGCGATCACACTGTGGAACAATTCGCCACTCATCGTCTCGCCGCCCAATTTTGTCGAGCTCGAAATTACCGAGACCGACCCCGGTGTCAAGGGCGACACGGCGAGCGGCGGGGTCAAGCCCGCAACGCTCTCGACGGGGGCCGTCGTGCGCGTGCCCCTGTTCGTCGACCAGGGCGAGGTGATCCGCGTCGACACGCGTTCCCGCGAGTACGTGTCGCGCGTCAAATAAAGTACTTGCGCTTCTCCTGCAGCGCGCAAAACGACTCGCACAGCAATTCGACGCCGTCCTGATCGGCGCTGGAGAAACGCCGCGTGATGGGGCTGTCGATATCCAGCACGCCGATGAGCCGGTCATGCACGACGAGCGGGACGACCAGCTCGGAGCGTGATTCGGGGTCGCACACGATATGCCCGGGAAACGCATGCACGTCGGCGACGCGTTGTGTTTCGCGCGTCGTCGCCGCTGCCCCGCAGACTCCCTGGTCGAGTTCGATGTGCACGCAGGCCGGTTTCCCCTGGAACGGGCCCAGCACGAGTTCGTCGCCACGCAACACGTAGATGCCGAGCCAGTTGATCTCGTCCATCGCGTTGAAGAGCAAGGCGACGAAGTTGCTGGCCGCAGCCAGCGCATCTTGCTCGTCACCGAGGAGCGCGTGGAGTTGCGAGTCCAGCAATTTGTAGTCGGTCTGTTTCATGTGCTGCCCTGGAAGTTGAACGTTACCACCTCGCGCATATCCTCGACGCCGGCATGGAGCATTTGCAGGCGTTCCAGTCCCATGGCGACCCCCGCGCACTGCGGCAGCCCGGACCGTAGCGCCTCGAGCAACGCCCGGTCGACGGGTCGAACCGGGAGCCCGCGCCGCCTGCGCTGATCATTGTCGCTCTCGATGCGCATTGCCTGCTCGTCCGCGTCGGTCAGTTCGACATAGCCGTTGGCGAGTTCCACCGTGCCGAGAAAGACTTCGAACCGGTCCGCTACCGTCGGATCCGCGGGGCACAACCTCGCAAGTGCGGCCTGGCTGGCCGGGAAATGACGCAATACGGTCAGGCGATCCGGGGGAAAGGATGGCACGACGCGGGTCGTCAACAGGAGGTCCAGCCACTCGTCGCTGGCGCTGCCGATTGCCTGGCGCAGGCGGTCGTCGACACCTGCTGCATCGGCAAGGACCGCGATACTCGCCGTCTCGATGTCGATGTCGCAGGCAGCGGCAAATGCGCGGCGATAATCGAGCACCTGCGGTGCACCGTCGGGAGCGGCATCGGCGAGCGCAGCGGCAATGATCTGCAACGTGTCATCGATGATCGCGTCGAGCTGCATGCCGAGGCGATACCATTCGATCATCGTAAATTCCGGCTGGTGGCGGCGTCCGGCTTCCCCGTCACGAAATACGCGGCCTATGGAAAAGATGTCCGGGTAGCCGGCGGCCAGCAGGCGCTTCATGTGGAACTCGGGTGATGTGCGGAGGTAGAGCGGACGGCAGCTGATCGCGCTGGTCTCGATCGCGAAGCTTTCGATATGGGTGTCGCTGACGGCAAAAGGGCTCAGCGCGGGCGTATCGACCTCGAGAACGTCCTCGTCACGGAAGTATGCGCGCACTCTCTGCAGCATTTGCGCGCGGCTCGCTGCAACGTCCGGTCCCGACGTCGGGCGCCAGTCAGCCATCCGTTGGCGGGTGCAGTCGACCAATTGGTTCGCCCATTCGCAGGCGTGTCCCGGGCTGCAGGCCAGCGTCCCATTCGCCGGCACCGGGTGGCAGCAACAGGATCACCGTCGATCCCATGTTGAACCAGCCGAGCAGGTCGCCCTTGGCGACGTGCGCCGGGTGTCCGGAAATGTCGAGAGCCTCGACGACGCCTGCCTTGCGTGGCCGGATCTCGCCGGTCCAGGGCGTCGAGATACTGCCCACGTTGAGCGCGCCGACGAATATGAGAACAACCGGGCCCACGTGGGTCTGAAAATGCATGACCAGGCGTTCGTTGCGCCGAAACAGGCCGGGCAACTGCGATACCGTGCGTTCGTTGACGCTGAACAGATCGCCCGGTACGTAGCTTGCGGCGACGAGATCGCCGGCTATGGGGGCGTGAACGCGATGGTAGTCGTAGGGCGCGAGGTAAAGCGTCGCGAAGCGGCCGTCGACGAAACGGCTTGCATGATCCAGGTCCGTCGCGAGCAGGTCATCCAGCGAGTACTCGATATTCTTGGCCTGGAACAGGGCCTGACCGCGAATGCCGCCGGCGCAGCTGACGGTGCCGTCTACCGGGGAAATGATCGCGTCAGCATTGTCGGCCAAAGGCCGCGCGCCTGGCGCGAGTTCGCGGACAAAGAAATCATTGAACGTCTCGAATTCGTCCGGAACCTTGAGCCTGACCTCATCGAGGTTGACGTCGAACACGCGGACAAACGATTTGATGAGCCGGTTCTTCACGGCCGGCGTGCGCACCCTCGCGAGGCGCCAGATCAGCGCCGTCATCAGGTGACGCGGCAGCACGTGTTGCAGCACCACGAAAGCACGATCGATCATTGCCCGTCGCCCTCGGGATAGGTGTACTCGATCGACAGCACGGGCACCCCGTCGCTGAAGAACTGCACGGCGACGGTAGTGCCGATATCGCCGCCACGCATGAGCATCAGGTGCTTGCCGCCGCGCTCGAGCGTGACGCTGCCCTGCGCCGGAACAACCAGTTCGTCGAGCGCGCGCATGCGGGCGATGCCGTCCTCGATGGTCGTTTCGTGGATCTCGACGGCCGCATACTGCGGGCTCGTCGCCGAGGTGATGCGAATCGCCTGGTCCGAATTGTTCTTCAACACCATGAAGCCGGCACTCATGTTGCGTCCCGGCACGGGCCGGGTGATCTCGACTTCGGCCGCGACCAGCGGCGGCTGGGGCGTACCGCAAGCGGCCAGCAGGAGGAACGCTGCGATCACGACGCAGCGCATCACGAACCCCGCATCAGGATCGGCAAATCGTGCACATAGTCCGCGACCTGGTGCGGACCGCTGAACAGGGCACTGAAACGTCCCTCGGGATCGATCACCAGGACAGCGGCCGAGTGGTCGACGAGGTAGTTCCCGTCGTCGGACGGGCGTTTCTCGAAGAAGATGCCGAGACTCGAGGTCAGTTGCCTCGTTTCCTCGAGCGACCCCGTGATGCCGAGCGTACCTGGCCCGAAATATTCCACGTAGGGACCGAGTACTTCCGGTGTATCGCGTTCGGGATCGACCGAGACGAGCACGATCCGCGGTAGCGGCTCCTGGCCGGCCTCCGCGAGTGCCGCCCGGGCGCTCGACAGGACCTGCAGCGTGGTCGGGCAGATGTCGGGGCAGTGGGTAAAGCCGAAGAACACGAGATCCCACCCGCCCGCGAACGCCGACGCGTCGACCGCCTGGCCGCGATGATCGACGAGGTCGAACGCGGGCAGCGGCGTCGGCTCGGGCAGGACGAGTGCCGATGCGGCTGCAGGCGGCGGTGCCTGGCTGCGCAG
>JARRMH010000110.1:0-6987 GCA_037386205.1 Woeseiaceae bacterium
CGGGCTCAGCGCGTTAATGAAACCCGCATCGAAGGACCAGCCGGAATGCACGTGCTGATCGCCCCACAGCGGCCTCGCCGGGAAAGTACGGTTGGCATAGGGCGAAAAGCTGCGCGGGCCGAGCCGGTTTGTCTCGCGAATGGCCGCAGGGTCGATGACCACGCCGAAACTTTGCGCGGTCTCGTGGGATTTTTCAGGCTCCTGGGCTAGCGCCGTCGATAGCCCGACGCCTGCCAGTGGAACCGTCGCGATACCTAATACAAACCATGACCTGATCATATCTTTCACTCGAGTTACCCGGCTGCGGCATTATTTTAATATAGCGGAACGGACAACGAGCTTCGAATTCGGGCGACCAAATATTAGAGAAGACAAAGTTGGTGTTGCCGGTTTTACCTTCGACGTACCGAGGCTCCGTCCTGCCAAACGATCCGTCGGTCCGCCTACAGGGGCTCGGGGGCCACATCTGGCCGGCAGCCGACGTCTCGGGGCTGACCGGCGCCTGACCAGGCCCATTGCCCCGCGGAGGCTGTCTGCAATCGTCCGGTTTCTGACCGAAGCAGACCCGAGGCGTTTCAATCTTTGGGGCCTCGAAACCTCCCGCAGAGTCGTGGAACTTGATGTAAGTCGGGCATGTCCATTCTCCCATGCCGCCATCGTCACATTCCCTCCTCCTGAACAGCTGCGGGTCGAGGGAATGCTTTTCACTCCATCAGGACAATCTCGTAGTTCAGGTTATCGGGACCGCCCGGAGGACTTACATCGAATCGTGCGTTAACGTCGTACACCCGGCGGTCAAACTGCTTGGCCGTCGTCGGTATCGGGAAATCCCCGGCGACGATGGTCCTGGCCAGAGTCGCGGAGGCTAAGTCCGGACCTGCCGTGAATTCGGCGATATGATCGAATCCATTATGGTGAGCGTGATTCGCCGGCTTGCCGATGGGGTCGAGTCATCCCACACTATTCCCATGCGCACCACATCCGATGTTTGCTGGCTACAAGCCACAGCGTTGCTGCGATCGGCGAGGTGCCGAGCCTTGCTCAGGTTTCGGAGGATCGGGTATCTGCTCGTGCTCGGACTTCTCCCGCTGACATCTGCAGGAACTACGTCCGACACTGGCGCCACGGTTCGGGAGGGGCGCCCGCCTGAGCCGGCTGGCCGTGGCGTTGCAGACGGATCACCGTTCTCGCTGGATCGGTATCAGTGGCAGAAACGCCTGCTTGTCGTCAGCGCTCCGGGTCAGGACGACCAGCAGTTGCGAGAACAGCTGGATGCCGTGTCGGCAGCGCGCGGGCCGTTTGAGGAGCGTGACATGGTCCTGGTTATCCTGGTGAACGACGGTGCTTCGACGGCCGACGGCCAGGCACTGACCAGCGACGAAGTTGCCGCGGCACGAAGTGAACTCGAAATCTCCCCGGATTCTTTCGCACTCAGGCTCATCGGCAAGGATGGAGGGATCAAACTCGCGAGTGGCGATACGGTGCCGATGGAGGAAATCTACGCACTCATCGACACGATGCCGATGAGACGAAGAGAGATGGAGGAGCGCTAGGCCGATTCGGCACGGCTGGAGCAAGATTTCTTTCGGGGCACAGGATGTCGCCTATACAGACTCGAACTCCCTGCTCCTGTGCGTTAACCGACTGCCGGACGCTGGCCCGGGTCATTCAGGCCAGGGCCCCATCGCGAGTCCGGGAAACCGTCCGCTCCCGGCCCGAGGCGGTCATTCAGTATCCGGCTGAAAGCATGGCAATAACTCCATCCAGGAAGGCTGCGTGTCTCCTTCCCGCTGAATTCGTTCGTTCATTAAGTCGTATATCGTGAAGAACGGGCCAGTGAGTTCCCACCACTGACGCCCGCCCGGTGTATTGATCATCGCAAAGCAGATATCACCGGATATCTGGACTTCCTGGGAGTTAATCAGGGACTTCGCATCCGTTCGAACGGCCGATACATAGACATTCAAGAGACGCGCCATTGCGACACCGAATCTCGTCTTCTCGAGATTTTTAAGCGCGTCAAAGTCGCTGAGACCGCGGTGGAACATCTTCGAGAGTCGATCATCGGTTGTGACTCGGACACTGCGTCCGCCCGGTTCCGCAGGAGTTCTCGCTCGGATTCGGCCAGGGCCATCTGATTGCTCTGTCTTGCCTGGGCTGCCAAATAGACCAGCGAAACAACGACCAAGATTACGCCGACCACGTCCGCTGCTGCGCTTATCGCGTCCCAGTCAATAGTGACTCTCTACGTTGCCATTCCGAGTGCGCATATTCGTCGGTCGGCTTGTCGGATACTAGCGCCGATGCCATGTCTGGATTCGGCCGTAAACCGACCCCTCGGAGCCTGATCTGGTTCAGATTCGGGCCGACTCTCCTGAACAGGCATTGACGCCGCGCGATTTCTGCTCCTGGCCGACGCTCGGCATCGCCTGACAGATCGGCGACCGGAACGGCGGAAACGTGCGAACACCAGACCCTCAAGGGACCAATCCCGCGCCAGTCCATCGCCGACGCAGGGGTCAGTCAATGCGCTGCGTGAGACAGACCAGGTTGCCGCAGGTGTCCTCGAACAAGACGATCTTGACGTTACCCAAATCCTGGGGTTCACCCCTGAACTCGACGCCAAGCTCTTTGAGTCGCTCGACCTCGCTGTCCAGGTCGTCGCTCTCGAAAGACGTCACGGGGATACCCGCCTGGTACAACGCGCTGTAGAAGTCTCTTGCGGGCTCGAATCCCAGCGGCTCGAGAAGCAACTCGACGCCGTCGGCGCCTTCCGGTGAGACCACGGTGAGCCAGCGATGCTCACCCATAGGCACGTCTTCTTTCTTCACGAAACCGAGCTTCTTCGTATAAAACGCGAGTGCCCGCTCCTGGTCCTGGACTGGGATACTGGTCAGACTGATTTTCATACAGGCTCCCGAACGCGCGAATTTTCAGTAGCGACTCGTGCGTTGCCTGTGCGAAAACCGCTATTACAACGCATTGCTTGACCAGACGAGCCTACTCCAGCATGCGAACCACGGTCCTCACGGCTCGGGCCTCTTCACCCCACGGCGCGATGTTGGTCATCTGCAATACCAGCGCGCCGTCCGGACGCTCGGAGAGCCTGATCCGCCAACGCCATTCCGGGCCTGTTCCGGCGGGATAGCTGTACTCGGCCGCGACCAGGCTCCCCTGACCGGGGATGAGGGTCAGGGCGACACGCTGGGGCTGGTGCCAGCTGTCCTCCCAATACACTGCTTCGCCGCTCCACCGGAGCACACCGGACTGTTCAGCGCCCTCGTGTGCCCAGGCGTAGACGATCTCGTCGGTGCGCACGATGAGACTGGCGTCACTGACTTCCGCGTCGTTGCCCATCGGGTCCACCCACAGCTCCGACTCACCGGACCATGCTGACCCGTGGTGATCGTCAACCCAGGACTGGAATCTGCTCATACCTCACAGCCGGAAACGGGTACGTTGGATCCGCCGGAGTACAAGCCCCGGGCGGGCTGAGATCCAAAATGCTCGTGAGACAGGAATACTACCCGCCTGAGACTTGGCTGGTTGATCGTCGTGGCCTCCGAACGGGGGCACCGCCAACTCCGTCCGACCAGGGTCGACCCTGGCCGCGTAATGACTGGTTCACGGACGAGGCCGAACGTCCGGGACCGACAACCTGTTCGGATCTGGCTCACTTTATGTAGTAGCCGGCCACTCTCCAGCTCCCATCAGTCTCTTTCATCGCCGTCACTGTTTCGATGGCACTGTCCTTGTATTCGAAGGACGAGTTGAACTGGAACACGAAGTATTCTCCGTCCGGAGCGCCCGGCAATGTCTCGTTGAACTTTGCTGTGGCCATCTCGCGGCTTTCGAGGGTGCCGAGAGGTTCTCTCGCGGCGCTCAAAGACTTCTCCCAGTCCTCCTTGGAAATGGCCGCCTTGAACAACGCCGATGCCGACTCCCAGCTTTCCCCGGATTGTCCGGCATCCGTCAGGGAGAGCCATGCCAGGGTCTGGGATTTGGCCGATTCAAGAGCACTGGAGTCAGCGGCCTGGGCTGACAATGCGACCAATGCGAACAACAGGCTGGTACAGAACAGGCGTTTCATAGCGTTGTGACTCTGGCTTGCAACGGGCATGTCATATGGTCGAGCGCCAGTATAGCCGACACTGGATCAGGCGCTGACTACGGCCACTACGTGAGTCAACGGCGCCTGGCACCCTATACCTCGCCGGGCGATGCTGTCCGTAAGCCTGCAACGCCGCTCGTGGGCGGCACCGAGCTATCCGCGCCTGTTCCGGGCCGGTCCCGGGAGTGCCTCACAAGCCCGGGAACCGTCCGATGGCAACGCATACCGGACGTCTGAATTGTCCTGTTGGCCCGATCTGACGATTCCCAGCCAGAAGGGTCGTGAGTGACAGAACCCCGGTAAGAACGATTTATGCTGCGGGTATGTGGTTCCTGGGCATCATGAAGGCACGGGTCGTGCTTTGCTGCAGTCGCACCCGCCAGACTCCTGGACGCCTCGACGCTCGCTCAGGCAGCCTCAATCAAGATTTTCTGTTCTGCCGACGGGAACCGCGGGTGGCTACACCGACCCGATTCAGTCCAGCGATGTCGCAAGCTGGTGAAGAGCGAACGGTTCTCCCCTGAACAGTTCTACGGCGCCGCAGGTCGGGACCAAAAGCCTGAGCGGCCGTTGGGCTGGCGGCCCTGAATTTAAGGGTTAAGGGCCCAGGAGAGCGAAAAGCTCGATGGGGGGCGGCGGGCTTGCCAGTTGGGCTTGATCGTGGAGGTTCACGGCATGGCCGCGCCATCAGGAGTCAAGCGGCTGACGCCAGTGTTAGCGTGCGCGTACGAGACCCGGACACCTCCCGGACAGGGACGCTACGAGTGACCCGAGCCCGCCTGCCAAGACGGACAGCCCGGAACGTAACTCACGTCCGCTGGCGCCGCGAAGCGGTCCGGTGGGGCAGCGGCGCGATCCTCGATCGACCTGATCTCAGGCCCTCTTCGGGCTACAGGCCTGTCCCGGAGCGACACCCTTAGTCAGCCCACGGCGTGTGGCGACCGGCTGGCCGGCCTTGCCTGCGTTGCTGGCCTGCACGGCGCGAACAGGTCGAGGCTGGGCTGGTAGACTGCCGAGCGGATCTGGAGCAGACCCATCTCCGTGTGAAACAGGTTGTCGTGTGATGCCGGCTCGCGGCGCGTCCCACATGCTGGCGTCAGACCCTGACCCAGGCGGGCTTGCTGGCTGAACCAGGCGACCAGCGGCACATGGGTCTGTTCGTCCGGCGCGAATTGCCGAGGCATGCCGTGAAGGTAGAGGTTATGCTCGCCGAGCGATTCGCCGTGATCCGAAACGTAGAGCAGCGAAGTGTTAAGACGGTCTCGTTCCGCCATCAATGCGTCAATGGCCTGCGACACAACGTAGTCGGTGTACAGAATGGTGTTGTCGTAAGAGTTCCTGATTTCGTCACTTGTACAGGCAGCCAGGTCGTCGGACTGGCAGTCCGGGACAAAGTGCCGAAAGGCCTTCGGATAGCGCCTGAAGTATGCGGGCCCATGACTGCCCAACTGATGCAGCACAATCAGTGTGTTCCTGCGTATGGTCGGCAGCAGGCGGCGAAGCTCGCTCAGCAGCACCCCGTCGTAGCAGTGCTCGTCCTCGCACAGCGGTTGTCTGCCGGAACTGGCGAGATCCACGCTGTCGACCCTGGCACAGACGCCCTTGCAGTTGTTGCCGTTGTCGATCCAGTGAACGTCATATCCGGCGCGCGCGGCGATGTCTAGCAGGTTGTCCTGGTACCTTGCGCGTTCGGGATCAAAGATGTCGACGGTCTGATTGGAGAACATGCAGGGAAGTGACTGGGCCGTTGCGGTTCCGCAGGTTGTTAACTCCCTGACTGTGTACAGCGCGTGCCTGGCGAGATTGGGCGTCGTATCGCGGGAATATCCTGTGAGTGCAAAACTCGCGGCCCGCGCCGTCTCGCCAACGATCAGCACATGGACGTTGGGCCTGTCGGACTCGTCTGCCGGCGGCGCCACGGTCGCATCGAGCGCGAGAGATTCAAATTCCGGAGGCCGTGCCAGTTTGTCTCCCATGAATGCGTAGGACGCCAGGATCACATCGAGCGGCGCGATCATGTGCGCCAACTCACGATGATTGCGGGCGGTGGAGAAAATCTGTTTCTGGTCGAAATAGATTGACCCGGCGACCATGGCGATCGCGACCAGCAGGGCAAGGGCCCGCTGAGCGGTCGCCGTGCCGAGGCGTCGTTTTGGCAGACGGGCCATGAATACGATTGCGCTCGGGAGAACTCCGAGGATCAGGGTCGTCGCGAGCAGTCGCCACGAGACCAGTTCGAATGCTTCCGCCGTGTTGGTCTCAAAAACATTGACGATCATCTTCTTGTCGAAAAGGATGCCGAAATGGTTGGTGAAGTATCCGGCCGCCGCAGCCACGCACAGGGAGAGGGCCAGTATCGGACGGGTGGCTCGGCCAACGGCAACGACCATAAGCACGAGGCTTGTCAGCCCGATGGCTACGGACAGGAAGCTCAGCAGATGCGGCCAGGACAGCTGCGTGCCGTCCGGCCCGCCTGCTGCGAGCGTACGCCAGAAGCCGGCGTTGCAGGTAAGAACGACCCAGGTGCTGACTCCAAACACCAGGGCTTCAGATTTCCCGACGATCGAGCGCAATGAGCCATCTCCAGGGATCGAAGGACATAGTCGAGACCAGAGAACTTAAGAAACTCTTAAATGACCGGTCTGCAGGCGATGACAAGCGCGCTTGGGTCAAGGTCCGCACGTGGACTTGAGCGGACTTCCGGCGCGGGGAGTCGGATTTGTCATTCTCCGGACACGCGCCGACCTACAGCTGCCGCGCGCTGTTTCGGAGGAGGCGAATGCCTGTCAGTCGCCGACGGACTCTGCCGGGATACCGAAACCAATATCAAGCTGTGCCTTCCGGAACTGGACAAGGCCGGCCAGCGGCAGTCTGCC
>JARRMH010000111.1:0-12614 GCA_037386205.1 Woeseiaceae bacterium
AGCACCAGCGCCGGGATGCCGTGCCGGCGCATCTGCTCGCGCACGCGGGCGAGGCGGTAGGCGCGGACGGCGACGAGGTCGATGTCGTGCGACTCGGCGGCGGTATCGAGCAGTGCGAGATCGGGTATGTCGTCGCCGACGAACGCACAAGATTGCAATTCGATAGCCAGCGAGGCTGCGAGGTCCTGCATCGCCGCAACCTTGTCCTTGCAGCCGAGAATGACGTGTTGCACGCCGAGTTCGGCCATGCGCTTCTCGACGGCGGCCGAGTTGCGGCCGCTGATCACGGCGGCGTGCACCCCGGCCTCGAGGAGTCGCCGCACGCCGAAACCATCCTGCGTATGGAATGCCTTGGTTTCGGTGCCGTCGTCTGCAATGTAGATGCGCCCGTCGGTAAAGACGCCATCGACGTCGAAGGCGACCAGCTGAATGTCAGGCAGCCTGTTCAGACCGGCGCTCACATCAGCCCTTCCCGGAACAGGTCATGAATGTTCAACGCGCCGATCAGCATATTGGACTGGTCCGTGACGAGCAGCGCCGTAATCTTGTTCTCCTCGAGGATGTGCAAAGCTTCTGCCGCGAGGATGTCTGCGCTGACTACCTTGCAGTTCTCGTGCATCACGTCTCGAATGCGCGTCTGGCGGATGTCGGCGCCGGCATCCAGCGTCCGCCGCAGGTCGCCGTCCGTAAACACTCCGAGCAGGTGGCCGTCATCGTCGACGATCGCGGTCATGCCGAGGCGCTTGTCCGTCATTTCGAGCAGCGCATCGCGCAGCGTGACGTCGGGGCCAACGGCAGGCACCCGGTCGCCCGTGTGCATGACGTCGGAAACCCGCAATAGCAAACGTTTGCCGAGGCTGCCGCTCGGATGTGACCGGGCGAAGTCCTCGGCCGTGAAACCGCGTTTCTCGAGCAACGCGATCGCCAGGGCGTCGCCCATCGCCAGCATCGCGGTCGTGCTCGCCGTCGGCGCAAGCTGCAGCGGGCAGGCTTCCTCGGCGACGCTGATGTCGAGGTGCACATCGGCCTCGCGAGCCAGCGTGGAGTGTGGTTTGCCCGTGATGGACAGCAACGGTGTGCCGAGCCGTTTGACGGTCGGCAGAATCGTCAGGACTTCGCGCGTTTCCCCGGAATAGGAGATCGCCAGCAGCAGGTCCTCCGCCGTAATCATGCCGAGGTCGCCGTGGCTGGCTTCCGCCGGATGCATGAAGAACGCGGGCGTGCCGGTGGATGCCAGCGTTGCCGCAATCTTGTTGCTGATGTGTCCCGACTTTCCCATCCCCGTGACGACGACGCGACCCGAGGTTTGCAGGCACAGCTCGCAGGCTGCCAGGAAATCGTCACCGAGCCGCTCCTTGAGAGCCTCGATTGCCCGGGATTCGATATCGAGCACTCTGGCTGCCAGGGCAAGCAGCTGGTCGTTTGTCACGGTGTCAGGCAACGCAGCCCCCGGGGCAGACTAGATCGCTGTATTCTAAATGTTTTGGGCGATCACGTAACCGTCGTAGGCGATATAGGCGATGAACAGTGCCAGGCCCTCGAGCCGGGACAGCTGCGCTTTGCCGTCGTAATCGTAGGTCATGGCGAACAGCACGAGTGTGAAGGCCACCATGACGAATATGTGCAGCGACAGGACGGACGGCGCCAGAGCGGCCGGGGAGATGCTGGCGGCCACGCCGATAACCGCGAGCAGGTTGAAGATGTTCGACCCCACGATGTTGCCAATCGCGAGGCCGTATTCGCCCTTGATTGCGCTGGCGACGGAAACAGCCAGTTCGGGCAGGCTCGTGCCAAAAGCAACGATCGTGATGCCGATAACCACTTCGGATACCCCCAGGAGCTTGGCGATCCCGATGGCGCCGTCGACCAGCAGTTCCGCACCGATCAGCAGTGTGCCGAGGCCGACAATGAGCCACAGGATGGCCATCGGCATCGAGACGTCGGTGGGAATTTCGGCCTCGTAGTCCATCGCGATCGGGTCGTTGGCCGCCGAGCGCATGCCGAGGCGGGCAAGCCACACCATGACGATGACGAGACCGGTCAGCATGACGATGCCGTCGACCCGGCTGAGAAAGGTATCCAGGAACAACGATACGGTCAGCAGCGACACGGCCAGCAACGCCGGCATTTCCCGCCGCAACGTGGCGGACTCCAGCTTGATGGGCCGGACCATCGCCGTCACGCCGAGTACCAGGCCGATGTTGACAATGTTCGAGCCGATGGCATTGCCGAATGCAAGCCCCGGTTCCTGTTGCAGCGCCGCGACGATCGACACCAGTATCTCCGGAGCCGAGGTTGCAAACGCGACGACGGTGAGGCCGACGAGCAACGGGGCGACACCGAGGTTGCGCGCACCCGACGCCGCACCGTGCACAAACCGGTCGGCACCCCAGATCAGGAGGGCGAGGCCTGCGACGATGAGTAGGAGGTTGGCGAGCATCGATTATTGTGGAGCGAAACGGCCGGCTATGATACACAAAACCGCAATCCTCGATGGCACGTGTGGACAAATTTCGCCAGACCGCGTACATCTGTCATGCGCGTGCATCAGTTAATGGAAAGTAAGCAGTCGAGCCATGGACCCATCCGACATTACCAAATTGATCGAAGCCGGCTTTGACGGGGCGCTGGTGCGGGTTGCCAGTGACGACAATACGCATTTCGAAGCGCTGGTCGTGGCCGACGAGTTCGAGGGCAAGCGGGCCATAGCGCGGCACCAGCTCGTGTACCGTTGCCTGGGCAAGCTGGTAGGGAACGAGATTCATGCCCTCTCGATAAGGGCATTGACCCCCGCGGAGTGGCAAGCGGCAGGCGGCGCGTGAGGCCTCCGGGGCGCGGCACTTACTCGCCCGGCTCGTAGAGTCCCTGGGGACGCTCCCCGGCGACGACCGTCGTCGTGAATCGCTCCCCGTTGCGAATGCCGGTCACCTCGACGGTATCGCCCGGCGTTGTGCTCGCGGAGATCAGGAGTGCCTCCCGGCGCGAGAATA
The DNA here is from genome assembly GCA_037386205.1 of Woeseiaceae bacterium. Taxonomy (GTDB): domain Bacteria; phylum Pseudomonadota; class Gammaproteobacteria; order Steroidobacterales; family Woeseiaceae; genus UBA1847. The sequence goes on from JARRMH010000111.1 coordinate 2,991, forward strand.
TCGGTACGCCGTTCATCGCGACAATAATGTCCCCAACCCGCAGATCCGCCTGAGCCGCAGGCCCTTCGGGATAGACTTCCATCAGGATGATGCCCGTGCCGTTCTCGATGCCGTAGGCGCGGCGCTCGGAATCGGTCAGGTCGTCGGGCAGCAAGCCCATGTAGCCGCGAATGACGCGACCGTGGAGCTTGATCTGCTCGACGACGCCACGCACGAGGTCCACCGGGATAGCGAAGCCGATGCCTTCCGTACTCGAGTCCTGGGCGAGGATGGCCGCGTTGATCCCGACGAGTTGTCCGAGACTGTTGACGAGAGCGCCGCCGGAGTTGCCCGCGTTGATCGCCGCATCGGTCTGGATGAAGTTGGCAAAAGTCACGAGCTGCAGCAGATTGCGGCCCGTCGCGCTCACGATCCCCTGGGTGACCGAGGTCGCGAGGCCATAGGGGTTGCCGATGGCCAGGACCACGTCGCCGATGCGCAGCTCGTCCGAGCGCGCAATTTCGATCGGTTGGAGATCAGGTATGCGCACGCGCAACAGGGCGAGGTCCGTTTCGGCGTCGAATCCGACGATCTCGGGTTCCGCGATCCGGCCGTCGTTGAAGACCACGCGGACGTCGGTCGGCTCTTCCTCGAACACATGGTAATTGGTCACCAGGTAGCCTTCCTCGTCGATGATCACCGCGGAGGCATAGGTCGTGTCGATGCGAAAGCGGGGGCGGTCGGTCTGGGCGTCGCTCACCTGGATCAGCCGCTTGGTATAGATATTGGCTACCGAGGTGGCACTTTTCGCGACCGCGTCGGCATAGCTGGCAGGGCTCTGGCTGCCGACCCCGGGCATGAGGTCGGGACGCAGGAACACGACCAGGAAGGCCACCGCGAGCCCGACGACAACCGACTGCAATACGAAGATCAGTGCTGACTTCAAACCCGCCACCAGACGACCCGCTCACTACTTTAAATGACCGCGCCCGGCACCTAGCCAATTTCGATTGGCCGCGTGTATAATGCGCCGTGGTTCCGCACCTAGGTCCGGGGCACCCGTCATCCTGACGGTAAACCGGGTTTGCTGCAAATCTACCAGTTTCGAAACAAAGCAAAAAAGCGCTGAATGAGTAGCCGTCCCACAGAGCGGCTTGATGGGAGTGCCTGATGACGGAAGACGACCTCGATCGCAATAGGCGTCATTTTCTTACAATTGCAACCGTGGTCACCGGAGCCGTCGGCGCCGGTTTGGCCGCGATACCGTTCCTGGCCTCGCTGAAACCGAGTGCCCGCGCGCAGGCGCTCGGCGCCCCCGTCGAAGTGCCGGTCGGTTCGATGCAGCCAGGCGAAATGGTGCGCGTGATCTGGCGCGGCAAGCTCGTGTTCGTCCTGCGTCGCAGCGAGGCCATGCTCGAGCGGCTGTCACAGCATGACGACCAGCTGCGTGACCCCAATTCCGAGGTGGCGGAGCAGCAGCCCGAGTACGCGGCGAACGAGACCCGCTCGGTGAAGCCCGAGTATCTCGTGGTCGAAGGATCCTGCACGCACCTCGGGTGCGCGCCACTCGAAGATTTCGAAGTGCGGCCGGCCGAGGACTGGGACGGCGGCTTTTTCTGCCCGTGCCACGGCTCGAGGTTCGATCTGGCGGGGCGGGTGCTGAAAGGCGTTCCGGCACCGACTAACCTGCGGGTTCCGCCGTATCGATTCGTGCGGGACGACCTGATCCTCGTCGGTCAGGACACGGGAGCAGCGTAATGGCCAGAAGCGAAGCAGAAGTGGGCAAGGCGCAGGGCGGCCTGATGAAGTGGATCGACGATCGCTTCCCGTTGACCAAGACGATGGAGCACCACGTCACCAAGTACTACGCGTCGAAGAACTTCAACTGGTGGTATGTCTTCGGCGTCCTTGCTTTCGTGGTGCTGGCGATCCAGCTGATTACCGGCATCTTTCTGACCATGAACTACAAGCCGGCCGCCGAGGATGCGTTCGCATCGGTCGAATACATCATGCGCGACGTCGAATGGGGGTGGCTGATCCGGTACATGCATTCGACCGGCGCGTCGTTCTTCTTCGTGGTCGTTTACCTGCACATGTTTCGTGCCATGTTGTACGGCTCGTACAAGAAGCCGCGTGAGCTCATCTGGCTGATCGGCATGCTGATCTTCTTCGTCCTGATGGCCGAAGGTTTTGCCGGGTACCTCCTGCCGTGGGGCCAGATGTCCTACTGGGGCGCGCAGGTCATCATTTCCCTGTTTGGCGCGATCCCGGTCGTCGGCGACTCGCTGGTCGAGTTTATCCGCGGGGACTATTCGATTTCGGACATCACGCTCAACCGCTTCTTTGCGCTGCATGTCATCGTCCTGCCGCTGGTGCTCATCGGCCTGGTGTTCGTGCACATCGTGGCGCTCCACGAGGTCGGTTCGAACAACCCCGACGGTATCGACATCAAGAAGCACAAGGACGAAAATGGCGTGCCGCTGGACGGGGTGCCGTTTCATCCGCACCACACGTCCAAGGACCTCGTGGGCATTATCGTCTTCCTGATGCTGTTCAGCGGCGTGGTGTTCTTTGCCCCCGAGTTGGGGGGGCTGTTCCTCGAGCACGCAAACTTCGAGCCGGCCAACATGACGGCAACGCCCGAGCACATCGCGCCGGTCTGGTATTACACGCCTTACTACGCGATCCTGCGGGCGGTACCTGACAAGCTCTGGGGATTCATCCTGTTTGCCATAGCGGTCGTGCCGGCAACCGGCACCTACGTGATCCTGGCGCGAATCTTCTCGGTCCTGTATTTCGCGTTTTTCCTGCTCATGCCGTTTTACACGGCCATGGAGAAAACGAAGCCCGTACCGGAAAGGGTGGTCTACCATGACTAAATTCAAGGAAATCGCCGGCATCATGATACTGGGCGCCTGCCTGGTCGCATCGCAGGGCATGGCAGCGGGTGGCGCTGTTGACATGGAACCTGCCGAAATCGACCTCGACAATATCGCGTCTCTGCAGCGCGGGGCCCGCAACTTCATGAATTACTGTTCGGGCTGCCATTCGGCGAAGTACGTGCGGTACAACACGATCGGCCGGCAGCTCGAGCTGTCGGAGGAGCAGCTGATCGACAACCTGATGTTCAATGCCGAGAAGACCTTCGAGACGATCCAGACGGCGATGCCCGCGGCGGACGGGGAGCGCTGGTTCGGGATAGCGCCGCCCGACCTGTCGCTGATGGCCCGCGCGCGCGGTGCCGATTACGTCTATAACTTCCTGAAGGGCTTTTACGTGTCCGAAAACAGCCCCACCGGCGTAGACAACATCGTGCTGGCCGGCACGAGCATGCCGCATGTCCTGTGGGAGCTGCAGGGATACCAGAAGGCGAACTTTTCGCACCATGAAAACGAGGATGGCTCAGTGACAACGACATTCGAGGGTTTCGAAATGCTGTCTGCCGGCGAGATGGATGCCGAGGAGTATGATGATTTCGTGCGTGATACGACCAACTTTCTCGCCTTTATCGCCGAGCCGATCCGCCAGGATCGCCGCAAGCTCGGTGTCTGGGTCCTGATGTTCCTGATCTTCTTCTTTATCCTCGCAACGCAGCTCAAGAAGCAGATCTGGAAGGATGTGAAATGATGGCGGTCGTGGCAAGCAGACGGTCCGTAATGACACTTTTCTCGCGGCCGACGGATATTCACAGCCATCGCACGCGGCTGGTGCTGGCGGAAAAGAACATCAATATCGAGATTGCCAACGTTCCCGGTCCGGACCTGCCCGAGGACCTCATGGATCTCAATCCCTATCACACGGTTCCCACGCTGGTCGATCGCGATCTGACGCTCTACGACTCGCGCGTGATCATCGAGTACCTCGACGAGCGGTTTCCGCATCCGCCACTGATGCCGGTCGATCCCGTGACCCGGGCCCCGTTCCGCCTGGCCCTGTTTCGCATCGAGACCGACTGGTACTCGATCGCCGAAGAAGCGGAGAACAACGCTGACGGCAAGCTCGGAACCAAGGCACGCAAGATGTTGCGCGAAAGCATTCTGCAGAGTACCGAGCTGTTCGGCGCCCGCCCGTTTTTCCTGAGCGACGAGTTCTCGCTCGTGGATTGCACGATTGCGCCGCTGTTGTGGCGATTGCCCGTGTATGGCGTCGATCTCGGATCGGCGGCAGAGCCGATCAAGGAGTACATGGACCGCGTCTTTGCCCGTCGCTCATTCCAGGAGAGCCTGACGGAGCTCGAGCAGGAGATGCGCCTCTAGCAACGCTGTCGAACCTGCCGGGTTATGTCAGGTCGCCGCTAAAAGCGGCGATTCAGTGGTAAGCTACGCAAGGTTGGCAAGCGCTCAGGAAAGACATTGAGCAATCCGAGTCGTTCAAAACGTCCGTATCTCGTTCGTGCGATGCACGAATGGATGACCGATAACGGTCACACACCCCACATCGTCGTCGATACGTCGTGCGATGGCGTCACCGTGCCCGAGGAGCATGTCAAGGATGGCAAGATCATCCTCAACATCAGCGAATCGGCGGCCCACAACCTCAAGCTGACCAATGACGCGGTCAGCTTTCGGGCGCGCTTTGCGGGTGTCCCTTTCGACGTCTGGGCCCCCGTGCGCTCGATCCTCGGTATCTATGCGCGCGAGACCGGGCAGGGCATGATCTTCTCGCACGATGCCGAGCAGCCGGAGCCTCCCGAGCTTACGAACGATGTCGAAGAGCCGCGTTCGCGGGCGCACCTCAAGATCGTCAAATAGAAGGAACAAATAAGGTGACTGGCACCTTTTGGTGACTGACGGCTTTGTCAGGCGCCCAGCAGGGTGTGGTCGATCAGGTCGCAGAGGCAGTGGATCACCACGAGATGCACTTCCTGGATACGCGCCGTCCGGGTCGCCGGAACCCGGATCTCGACGTCGCCTTCATCGAACAGGTCTGCCATGCGGCCGCCGTCGCGGCCTGACAGTGCGACGATCTTCATGCCGCGCTCGTGGGCCGCGCCGATGGCCCGGATAACGTTTTCGGAGTTACCCGATGTCGAAATGCCGAGCAGCACGTCGCGCGGCTTGCCGAGCGCGCGCACCTGCTTGGAGAATATTTCCTCGTAAGAATAGTCGTTGCTGATCGAGGTAACCGTCGAGGCGTCCGTCGTCAGGGCCATGGCAGGCAGCCCGGGTCGCTCCATCTCGAACCGGTTCAGCAGCTCCGAGGAGAAGTGCTGCGCATCGGCGGCCGAACCCCCGTTGCCGCAACTCAGGATCTTGCCATCTGCGAGCAGCGCATCGCTCATCAGGCGGCCCGCCGCGACGATGCTTTCGGCCAGCGCGTCGGCCGACGTCTGCTTCGTGGCAATACTTTCAGCGAAGTGGTCGCGTACGCGCGTCAGGGGGTCCATGTTTTCTCCGAAAGGCTGCCCGCAGGAATTCTAACAGGGCTTAGAGTGCTGAGTCATGAGGGCGAAAGGCGTCGCGGTACCAGCGAATCGCATCGCCCCGGCTGCCCTCGACGGCAATGACGTCAAACCGCATCGTCGCGCTGGCGAAGCGCGGGTTTCTTGCCGCGAACATCGCGGCGGTACGCACGAGCTTTGCCTGCTTGCGGTGGTCGACCGTGGGGGCGGGCGCCGTGAATGCGTTTGACTGGCGAAAACGCACCTCCACGAACGTCAGGCAACGGCCATCCATCATGATCAGGTCGATCTCGCCACCACGGCACCGAAAGTTGCGCGCGATCGGTCGCAGTCCCCGGCCGAGCAGGTATCTAAATGCGAGCTGCTCGGCCCGAGCGCCTAGAGTTCGACGGCGTCCTCGTTCCACGGCGCCGCGTCGGTGGCGCCCGGCGCCATGAATTCGCCGTCGTCACTGATGTCCTCAATCGGCCCGTCGCTCGACGCGATTTCAGGAAGTGCCACGGCTTCGCCGTCCTGGAACTGGGCCCACGCCAGGTGCCGGTGGATGCGTCCGTCGGGGTCGAGGAACAGGCGGCCCGTCGCCCCGTCGAGTTCGGTCATGGTTCCACCGCCGGCGGAGTAAAGCGACGCGACCAGGTTGTAGGCGTCGTAGCCCATGGCATGCAGCCGGGTAAGGCGCTTCTCCCGCGGCCAGAATTCGGCGAACTGGCCGGGCAGGTTCTCGATCCAGGGTTGCGGATCGACGACCCAGGGCGTGTCGGCGAACATGATGCCGTTGAGGTCGGCGTTCGAGCGGCCGTCGAGCGAGTTCACCGATGATGTCGAATAAACGGGAATGTCGCCCGAGTAGTGAAACTTCAATTGCGCCTTGAGCAGGCGTCCAGCCGGGGCGTCGGCCGCGAGAAAAATGAAGTCCGTATCCTGCCGCCGGCGCGGGTCGAACTGCAGTGCCCGGCCGAGATTGGCACGCAGGCGGCGATAACGCTGCACCGATCCCGACAGGCCCATCAGGTTTTCGATTTCACCCGAGAAGTCCTGGTTGGCCGGCGAGTAGGTTCGGTAGTCGAGCACGGTGCCGCCCAGTCGCTCGAATTCGGTAACGAAGCTCGTCAGCAGCCGACGACCCCAGTCGTTGCCGGGGGTCAGCGCCACACCGTGCGTATGGCCGTCCGCAATCGCGCGCCGGGCGGCGGCGATGGCCTCGTCTTCGGGCCACAGCGCGAACTGGTAAAGGCCGGGAGGCGCCAGCGTGTCGTCGGACAGGTAGTTCAGCGTCAGGACCGGGACCGGCACGAGGATGTCGTTTGCCAGTTCGTTGACGTCGCTTTTGAGCAGCGGTCCGACGACAAACTCGGCACCATCGGCGACGGCCGTGGTGTAGGCCGCGGCGGATCCGCCTTCGGCATTGACGTCGTAGATCCGCACGCTTTGCCGATCATCGAGACCGGACGCGGATGCGAAATAGGCACCCAGAAACCCGTTCTGTACCGCGTGCCCTGCAACCGCCGCGTTACCGGACAGTGGCAACAGCAATGCAATCTGGCGCGGATACTCGAGCATGAGGTGCTCCTGGACCTCGAGGTCAGCAAGAACGGTCATGGCGGGATGGGTTGGATTCTGCTCGCGCCAGCGCATCAGTCCGTTGCTCCAGCCGGCGCCCTGTTGCCCGGTCGATGCCGCGATCGCACCGATCGTCAGCCAGCCCCGTACGTCGGGGTCGCTGGCGGTATCCGCTGCGTTGCGTAATGCCTGAGGGTTGCTGACCAGCAGGCCCTGCCACAATCGTGCCCGGTTCTGTTCGATGCCGCGCCGGTCTTCGATCCACGTCTCGCGTTGCGTCAATAGCTCGACGGCGCGCGCCGGATCCTGCTTCTGGAACCACGCGTCGGCCCGCAGGGCCTCGACGCGCAGGCGGTCCCGACGGCTCAGTCCCTCGCGGCTCAGCGGTTCGACCAGTTCGAGGGCAGCGTCTGCCTCGCCCTTGTAGAGGTGCATCGCGGCCTGGTTGGTCGTCCAGAGAGGGATGAGGCTGCTGTCATCGGGCTTGCCGACGCTGCGCGCCGCGTTCTGCGCCCGGGCCATGTCGCCGGCATCCAGGTATTGCTCGACGGCGAGCAGCGTATAGCGATCGCGCTCGGTCCCGGCGGCATCGACCGCGAGATCCATGTAGGCCCCCGCGGCTTCGGCGTGGTCGCCGTTGCGCGCCAGGCGTTCGGCACGGTTCTCTGCCGAGTCGCCGGGCACGCCCATCGTCGTGGTCTCGCAGCCCGAGAACGCCAGTGCCGCCAGCAGTAACAGCACGATGCTTGCCAGTGAATGTCGTTCGCATGCAGGATGCTTGAGCATACTCGTCATTGTTGTCTTACCGGATCTGGATCCCGACCCCCATGAGCGGCACCCTTTATGTCGTAGCCACGCCGATTGGCAATCTCGAAGACCTGACGCAGCGCGCACATCAGACGCTGGCTGCAGTCGATCTCGTTGCAGCTGAGGATACCCGCCACACCAGGCGATTGCTATTTTCAATCGGTGCAAATCCGTCACTTTTGGCGCTTCACGATCATAATGAAGAAGAGGCCACCCGAAGCGTCATCGAGGCACTCGAAAACGGCAGGGATGTGGCCCTGGTCAGTGATGCGGGCACTCCCCTGGTCAGCGATCCGGGTTACCGGCTCGTGAAGGCGGCCCGCTCACAGGGCATGCCGGTCGTTCCGGTACCGGGCGTCAGTGCCGTTACGGCGGCGCTGTCGGTGGCCGGGCTGCCAACCGACCGCTTCTGTTTCGAGGGCTTTGCACCTGCGAGGCCGGCTGCCCGTCGCAAGTGGTTCGACCGCCTGTCCGCCGAAGAGCGCACCATGGTGATTTTCGAGTCCGTGCACCGAATCGGCGAGTGCCTCGCCGACATGCTGACGATATTCGGTGCCGACCGCGAAGCATTCATCGGACGCGAACTGACCAAGCTTCACGAGCAATGTGTGCGCGGCACGCTGGGCGAGCTGCAACAACAGATCGATGCGGGCGACATCGTAGGCAAGGGCGAGTTTGTCATCGTCATTGCGGGTGCTCCGACGGCGGTACGGTCTTACGGAATCGACGTGGATCGCCTGCTCACCGCACTGTCGTCGCGCCTTTCTGCCAGGGATGCCGCTCGCATCGTTGCCGACCTGACCGGCGAGAAGAAGAACGCCCTCTACGACCGCATTATTGAGCTGCGCAACGACTCCGCCTCATAACCAGCGGCGCACGCGCTCCGCGTATTCAGCATAACGTCGGCCGAATGCACGTCGCAGCGCGTGCTCTTCGAACGGGCAGAAGACGGCGTCGATGATCAGGAAGAACAACAGTGCCGCCAGGTAGAATGCGGGACCTCCGGACGCGAGGGCGACCCCGAGCAACATCAACACGATGCCCATGTACATCGGGTTGCGCGTCAGCCGGTAGACGTCGTTGGTTATGAGTGACGCCGCCGCCGTGGGACAAATTGCGGTCTTGTGCATTTTGAACAGCCACCAGGCGCGCAACATGATAGCGGCGCCGAGCAGGCCGAGGGCTGCGCCACCCGCAGGCGACGAGGGCAGGGCGAACGTGCCGGGCAGCAGGAAGACCTGGATGGCGGCGGCGCCCAGTAACAGAGAGAATGCGATGCGAGGCGGTCGGTAACGCAGCATCCTCGGGCAATTCTCGGTGTTCCTAGTCATGGAGATTCTCCCGGTTCAGTTTGTCGAGCAGTAATGTCAGTGTCCGCCGTGTGGTTGCGACATCGGCGATCTCGATGTCAGTGAACAGTTTGTCGAGCACGGCCGATTCGCGTCGGCGAATCCCGGCGAACATCCGTTGTCCGGAGGTCGTCAGCACCATTAGCGGCGAACGCTTGTGACGCGGGTTGTCGAGCGCCTGCAACAGGCCTTGCTCGATGAGGCGGTTGACGGTCACCTGCACATGCTGCCGGGAGACCTGGTGGCGTCGCGCAATCTCCGGCACGGTCAGCTGCGCATCGGGATACAGGAATTCGAGGACAGCACGGTCCGCGGCCGTGAGCCCCGCATCACGGAGGTAGGCATCGGCGCGCTCGGCCATCGCCCGAAACAGGCGGCGAATCAGCCAGGTGACCTTATAGGCGTCAGTGTCGTGCGTCATGGTCATTCCAATAATGACAATTAGGTTGTCATAAATACTATTTGACAAGTGAATTGTCAAATACTTGGTGTAGAATCCGCGCCGGGAATGCCGGAGTCGGCCAGGCA
>JARRMH010000112.1:0-2711 GCA_037386205.1 Woeseiaceae bacterium
AACTGTCCCCGCAATACCGAGGATCCGGTTCGCGCCTGGACGCCCTCCTACTGCTTGTTCTCCCAGAAATCCGCGTTTCGGATTCCCAGCTTCTGTGGGTCGAAAGTGTAGTTCTCGACGCCGGCCTTGCGCTGTGCCTCATAGTCCCTGAGCGCCCGCATGGCGGGCTGTCCCATGAAGTAGAGAAGCAGGATGCCGATGACATTCAGGCCCGCCATGATCCCGAGGCCGATATCGCCGAGCCCCCATGCCAGGTCGGCAGTCCGGACCGTGCCGTAAAAAACGGCGCCGAGCAATACGAGCTTGATGATGGTCAATTCGCCCGGGAACCTGACCGTCCGCCGAATGTAGGCAACGTTCGTTTCCGCGATGTAGTAGTAGGCAAGCAGCGTCGTGAAGGCAAAGAAGAACAGCGCGATCGCAACAAATATTCTGCCGAACCCACCGATAACGCTCTCCAGCGCGAGCTGCGTAAACGCCGGGCTGTTGGCCTCGATGTCGGTCATCAACACGCCACCGCTGATCGCCACGTCGAGATCGGCGACGTAATACTGCTGCGTAATCAGGATCATGAAGGCAGTCGCGGTACAAACGAACAGTGTGTCGATATACACCGAGAACGCCTGCACGAGCCCCTGCTGCGCGGGATGTTGTACCTCGGCAGCGGACGCGGCGTGCGGGCCCGAACCCTGGCCCGCCTCGTTTGAATAGACACCCCGTTTCACGCCCCATCCAATAGCAGCGCCCAGACCGGCCATTGGTGAAAACGCATCCGAGAAAATCAGCGTGACGATCCCGGGCAGGGCCTGGTAATGATAAATGACGATACCGATGGCCATGACGATGTAGCCGATTGCCATGAAAGGCACGACGACCTGCGTAAAGTGCGCGATACGCTTCACGCCGCCGAAGATGATGATGCCGAGCAGGATCACCACGACGCTCGCTGTGATGAGCTTCGTCGAGCTGACGGTGCCGAGCCCGGTCGTGATTTCCGCGCCAGCACCGAAAGCCATTTCGACGGCGGCTCCGATCGCGTTCGATTGCACCGTCGGAAGTAACAAGCCGACCGCGATGATCGTCGCAATGGCAAAGATCCATGCATACCATTTCTGGCCGAGCGCCTTTTCGAAATAGTAAGCCGGCCCGCCACGGAACTGGCCTTCGTCCACTTCCTTGTAGATCTGGCCCAGCGCTGCTTCGACGTATGCAGTCGAGGCGCCAAGGAAAGCGACGACCCACATCCAGAATACCGCGCCCGGTCCACCAATGCCGATCGCGGCAGCGACGCCGGCAATATTGCCGGTGCCGACCCGGCCCGACAGCGACACGGCAAGGGCCTGGAACGACGAAATACCCCGATCGGACTCCCGGCTGGAGAACAGGAGACGCCACATTTCCCCGAACAGGCGGACCTGGACGAACCGAGTCAGGATCGAAAAAAACAGACCGGTGCCGAGCAATAAATAGACCAGCGTTGGTTCCCATAACAGCCCGCTGATCGCACTGACGATTTCCTGCATGCCGTCCCCCTCTGGTGTTGTTTTCTGGCGGCCCGCAGGATGGTACCGCATATGAAGAGGTGCATTCGACTTTCGGGCTGCCCCTCGATGGGGATTCAGGCTTATAGTGCGCACCGGCAGGCTTGGGAGGATGACGATGACCTGGTGGAGTTGGATGGTTTTGGGTGCAGTCTTGCTGGGCGCGGAACTCTTCGCGATCGATGCCCAGTTCTACCTGGTCTTTCTCGGTATCTCCGCAGTCCTCGTCGGGCTGGCCAGCCTGTTCGGCATTGTGATGCCGGAATGGGCCCAGTGGACTGCGTTCGCGGTCCTGTCGCTGATTTCTTTCTTCACGTTTCGCAAAAGCCTGTACGAAAAGATCCGTGGTGGCGTCACGGGTTTCCGCGATTCACTGCAAGGCGACACGGTGACGGTCGATAATGACCTGGCCGCCGGCGCTGAGGCGCGAATTGAATTTCGTGGCAGCAAGTGGACCGTCAGGAACGTCGGATTGGAGACAATTAGTAGTGGCTCGCGCGCACGGGTGGTCCGGGCCGATGGCCTGACCCTGCACGTCGAAGCTGAGTAAACGCTGCCCCGGGGAGGAACAGCATGGAATCCTATGATTCACTTATCGTTGCATTGGGAATTGTCGTAGTTGCGGTCATTGTGCTGGTCAAGACGGCCATCGTCGTGCCTCAGCAAAATGCCTTTGTCGTCGAGCGCCTCGGCAAGTACGCCAAGACACTCAGTGCGGGTTTTCATATCCTGATTCCATTCATTGAGAGGGTGGCTTACAAGCACACGCTGAAGGAGCAGGCTGCGGATATCGACGAGCAGATCTGTATTACAAAGGACAACGTCCAGGTCGGTGTGGACGGAGTCCTGTATCTGCAGGTACTCGACCCGGCGCGAGCGTCCTACGGCACCGGCGACTACATGTTTGCAATTTCGCAACTGGAGCAGACGACGCTGCGTTCGGAGATCGGCAAGATCGACCTCGATCGGACATTCGAGGAACGGGGCATGATCAATGCCAACGTCGTGGTGGAACTCGACAAGGCAACCAACCCCTGGGGCGTCAAGGTATTGCGCTACGAGATCAAGAACATCAACCCGCCGCAGGACGTGCTCGGAGCGATGGAGAAACAGATGCGCGCCGAGCGCGAGAAGCGTGCCGTGATTCTGCACTCAGAGGGCGAGCGCGAC
>JARRMH010000112.1:2731-9620 GCA_037386205.1 Woeseiaceae bacterium
GGAAGCGGCCAAACAACAACAGATCAACGAAGCGCAGGGTGAAGCCGAGGCCATTCTCGCCGTGGCGGCGGCAACGGCCGAGGGGCTGCAGCGAGTGGCCAACGCGGTCACAGACCAGGGCGGGTCCGAAGCCATGCAGCTACGCATCGCCGAGCAGTACATCTGTGAATTCGGCAATCTTGCCAGGGTCGGCAACACGTTCGTTGTGCCTGCGAATCTCTCCGACCTGACCTCGATGATGGCACTTGCGACGGATATCGCCAGGCGCAAGACCAAGCCCGAAGCGACACAGACAGCCTGAAGGATCGGGCAGGAACGATGTGCGTGGGGTTGATCAGGCCTTGCGCCTGACCGAGACGACATTCGGCAGCTGCTCGAGCTTCGAGATGATCGTGCTCAGCGTGGGCAGGTCCCGGACCTCGAGGCTGATGTCCATCATCACCTGCATCGACTTCCTGTCCGTATGGCTGCGCAGGTCGGTCACGTTGCAGTCGTCGTCGGCCAGGACCGCTGTAACGTCGCGAATCAGGCCGCCGCGATCGAAGGCGTGCAGACTCAGATCCACCGGGTACGCGACGGCCTCCGAGTGACCCCAGCTGATTTGCAGTGTGCGTTCCGGATGGCGCTGGTTGAGGCCGAGAAAATTGCCGCAGTCCTGCCGGTGAATCGTCACGCCCCGGCCTTGCGTGATGTAGCCGACGATCGGCTCGGGCGGGACCGGGCGGCAGCAACGGGCAAAATTGCATAACAGGTCACCGACACCGGTCACGGCAACCGAATCCGGGGTGTCCGGCTTGCGTCTGGCGCGCCGCGGCCGGATCTTCTCCGACAGCTCGGTACCCCGAATGTGCTGCAGCGCGGTCGCAATCGACGCCGAGGTCAGATCGCCGGCGCCGAGAGCAACGCACAAGGCTTCCGTATCCTGGCACTTGAGCTGATGCGCGATCGCATCGGTCGGCACATCGTTGACGCTCAGTCGTGAAAGCTCGCGGTCGAGGATTTCCCGGCCCTGCCTGAGGTGCTGGTCGCGATCCTGGTGGCGAAACCAGGAGCGGACCTTGGCCCGCGCCCGCCCGCTCGCGAGATACCCGAGGTTGGCGCCCATCCAGTCCCGGCTCGGCCGCGGCTGTGCTCCCGTGATGATCTCGACCTGGTCGCCGTTCTTCAGTTGGTAGGTCAACGGGACGATGCGCCCGTTGACTTTCGCGCCGCGGCAGCGATGGCCGACCTGCGTATGCACGCTGTAGGCGAAATCGAGCGGCGTCGCGTTGCGGCAGAGTTCCACGATGTCGCCCTTGGGGCTGATCGCATAGACGCGGTCCTCGAAGAAGTCGTCGCGGATCTGGTCGAGCAGGTCGAGTCCGCCGTCTTCGGGATCGAGCAGCTGGCGCAGAAAGCGAATCTTCTGATCGAAAGCGGCAGGCACGCCGCCGCCTTCCTTGTAACGCCAGTGCGCGGCAACACCGAGTTCGGCGTGGCGGTGCATCTCGTGCGTGCGGATCTGGATTTCGATCGTCTTGCCCTGTGGGCCGACGACGGCCGTGTGCAGGGAGCGATAGTCGTTTTCCTTGGGATTGGCGATGTAATCGTCGAACTCGCCCGGAATGTAGGACCAGAGATTGTGCACCACACCGAGTGCCGCGTAACAATCGCGCACGGAATCGACGAGCAGGCGCACGGCACGTATATCGTGGAGCGACTCGATCCCGCGATTCTTGCGTCGCATCGTGCGATAAATACTGTAGATGTGTTTCGGTCGGCCGGTGATTTCGGCCTCTATCCCCGCGGCTTCGAGCTCGCGTTGCAGCGTGTCCTGGAATGCCTCGAGGAAGCCGACCCGATCGCTGCGCTTCTCCTTGAGCGTGCGCGCAATCTGCGCGTACGTATCGGGCTCGAGGTAGCGAAACGCGAGGTCTTCGAGTTCCCATTTCAGCTGCCAGATGCCGAGCCTGTTGGCGAGCGGTGCATAGATCTCCCGCGTCTCGGCGGCCAGGGCCCGACGCGATTCCGACGGTGCGTTCTTTGCCTGCCGAAGGCGATGCAACTGCGAGGCGATGCGCACGAGCACCAGCCGCACGTCGGACACGATCGCCAGCAACATCTTGCGCAAAGCCTCGGATTGCTTGTCCGCCAGTTCGTCACCGGGTTGCCAGTGGTCCGGCAACGAAAACTGGTCGAGCTGTTCGAGCCCGATAATGAATCGAGATATATCTCTTAATTCATTGTTTTCAAATGCGTTTATACTTATGAAGCCGGCACGAAATGCCGGGTAAGCATGGACGGCGGCAAGAATGTCACCGGGCAACCCCAGCGGGGTGACGATCGCGGCGACGGCCCGGCCTTCGTCGATACACGCCGCCAGGCCGTCTTGTTGCGGCAACTCGTCGAGCAACTGGCGAACGGCGGCCAAGGCCTCCGTGGTCGGCCTGGATTCTTCGCTGGAAAGGGACATGCGGAAAACTCGTGTCGAGTGCCGTTCGTGGAAATACCCGTTATCATACGCGCAGTCGCGAACGATCTGGCCGTTCGCGGACTGAACCCGGGCATTTTACAAGCAGGAAAGCATGGCAGGACATAGCAAATGGGCGAATATCCAGCACCGCAAGGGGGCGCAGGATAAAAAGCGTGGCAAGCTGTTTACCAAGCTGATTCGCGAGATCACGGTCGCCGCGAGGATGGGCGGTGCCGATATCGACGCCAATCCGCGATTGCGGCTTGCGGTCGACAAGGCCAAGGCGCAGTCGATGCCCAAAGACAACATCGAACGGGCCATCAAGCGCGGTGCCGGCGAGACCGAAGGCGATGACTTCATGGAGATCCGCTACGAGGGCTACGGTCCGGGCGGGACCGCCGTCATGGTCGATTGCCTGACGGACAATCGTAATCGTACCGTGGCCGACGTGCGGCACGCGTTTACGAAATTCGGCGGCAACCTCGGCGCCGACGGTTCGGTCAACTACCTGTTCAACCAGGTCGGACAGTTGCTGTATCCGGCCGAGAGCGGCGAAGAGGCCGTTATGGAAGCTGCTATCGAAGCCGGTGCCGAGGACGTTATCGTCGACGACGAGGGGTCGATCGAAGTGCTGACCGCCCCGGAGGAGTTCGAACAGGTGCGCGACTCGATGCACTCCGCTGGCCTGGAAGCCGAATCGGCCCAGGTGACGATGCGGGCGGCGACCAATTCCGAGCTGGGCGTCAAGGAGGCCGCATCGATGATCAAGTTGCTTGAGACGCTCGAGGACCTGGACGACGTCCAGGAGGTCTATTCGAACGCTGACATCAGCGAAGAAATCCTGGCACAGATTTGAGCGACGTCAAACGCATCCTCGGCATTGATCCCGGCTCGCGCGTGACCGGTTTCGGTATTCTCGACTTTCACGGCGACACGCCGTCCTACGTGGCGAGCGGCACGGTCAAAAGCGTCGACGGCGGCTTCGCGGACCGACTGCGACAGATTTTCGGCGCCGTCAACGACATCGTCGTGCAGTACCGTCCGGACGTGGTCGTGATCGAAAGCGTGTTCATGCACAAGAATGCGGGCAGCGCGCTCAAGCTGGGGCAGGCCCGTGCGGCGGCTTTGTGTGCGACGTTTGGACATACCAACGAGGTATTCGAGTATGCGCCGCGCGAGATCAAGCAGGCAGTGGTCGGGACGGGCGCAGCCAGCAAGGCGCAGGTCCAGCACATGATCGTGTCGATCCTGCAACTCGACGGAACGCCGGCGCCCGATGCTGCCGATGCGCTCGCGGCCGCTTTATGCCACGGCAACCAGCGGCGCCTGCAGGTGAAGCTCGGCAACGGCAAACGCATTGCGAGCATCCGATGATCGGCTCCCTGCACGGACGACTCGCGGCCAAGCACGCGCCGCACATCGTGATCGAATGCGGCGGCGTCGGCTACGAGGTTGAAACGCCGATGTCGACGTTTCTCGACTTGCCCGAAATTGGGGGAGACGTATTCCTGCATACGCATTTGCTGGTGCGCGAGGATGCACAGATTCTCTATGGCTTCGCGACCACGGACGAGCGAACGCTGTTTCGCACCTTGCTCAAGGTCAATCGTGTCGGTGCGAAAATGGCGCTCGGTGTCCTGTCCGCGATGTCGGAGACGGATTTTCGACGGTGCGTGGAATACGAGGATGCCGCCTCGCTGGCCAAGGTGCCGGGCATCGGCAAGAAAACGGCCGAGCGCCTGATCATGGAGATGCGTGACAAGGTCGAGGGGCTCGGGGCGCCGTCGCCGGCCGGCGCCAGGGTGGCCGGGGAGGCAAGTCCGAGGTCTGAGGCGTTCGACGCGCTGGTCGCACTCGGCTACAAGCCCGGGGAAGTCAACAAGCTGTTCGACAAGCTCGACATCGAGGGGCTGTCAGCCGAGGACATCATTCGCCGGGCACTCAAACAGGCGGCAGCGTGATGGCAGGCATCGAACACGAACGATTGACGACCGGCGAGGCCGCCGGCGAGGACAAGGCCTTCGACCGTGCCATACGGCCGCAGCAACTGGGCGACTACCATGGTCAGCCCAACGTCACCGCGCAGATGGGCGTATTCATCGAGGCCGCGAGGCGGCGCAGCGAGGCGCTCGATCACGTCCTGATTTTCGGACCACCCGGTCTCGGCAAGACCACGCTCGCGCATATCGTTGCCAACGAGATGGGCGTCAATCTGCGCCACACGTCCGGGCCCGTGCTGGAGAGGCCCGGCGACCTGGCCGCGATACTCACGAACCTCGAGCCGAACGACGTCCTGTTCGTCGACGAGATTCATCGCCTCAGCGCCGTCGTCGAGGAGGTTCTGTATCCGGCGATGGAGGACTTCCAGCTCGACATCATGATCGGCGAAGGACCGGCGGCCCGCTCCATCAAGCTGGACCTGCCGCCGTTTACACTGGTCGGCGCAACCACGCGGGCCGGCCTGCTGACCTCGCCCTTGCGCGATCGCTTCGGTATCGTCCAGCGACTCGAGTTCTATTCGACCGCCGATCTCGAAGGCATCGTGCGTCGTTCGGCCGGCATACTCAACCTGCCGACGGAAACCGAGGGCGCGGCGGCTATCGCGGTTCGTTCGCGGGGAACGCCGCGCATCGCGAATCGCCTGCTGCGGCGCGTCAGGGATTTCGCCGAGGTGGAAGGCGACGGCGTCGTAACGGGCGCCGTTGCGGAGCGCGCCATGGATGTACTGCAGGTCGATCCGACCGGGTTCGATGCCATGGACCGCCGCTTGCTGCTGACCATCATCGAGAAGTTCGATGGCGGGCCCGTGGGCATAGAGAGCCTCGCGGCGGCCATCGGTGAAGAGCGCGGCACGATCGAAGACGTCGTCGAACCGTACCTGATCCAGCAGGGCTTCATGATGCGGACGGCGCGCGGCCGTGTGGCCACGAAAAACGCGTACCTGCATTTCGGGCTCCGGGCACCGCAGGGACCGGCGACCGGGGAGCTGCCGTTCGGCGAGGATGGATAGGATGCCGGCTCCACCGTTCGAATTCCCGGTGCGCGTCTACTATGAGGATACGGACGCCCAGGGCGTGGTCTACTACGCCAACTATTTCCGCTTCATGGAGCGCGCGCGCACCGAATGGCTGCGATCATTGGGTGTCGACATGGTGCACCTGCAGGAGCATGATCGCCGCATCTTTGTGGTAGTCGAAGTGAACGTCAGGTTTCATGCGCCGGCGCGGCTCAACGACGACCTCGTCGTCACGGCCGGCCTCGTCGATCGAACGCGCACGTGGTTCGACATCGAGCAGAAGATTTTCAGAAACAGTACCGACGGTCAGCTATTGATCAGCGGCATCGTCAAGGCGGCGTATCTCGACGCCGATTCGATGCGGCCGACACGTTTGCCGTCCATTTTCGAGGAAGAAACATCATGACCGCAGATATGTCCGTCGTCGGACTGCTTATAGATGCAAGCCTGCCCGTGCAGATCGTCATGCTGCTGCTGATCGGGGCGTCGCTTGTGTCCTGGAGCATCATCTTTACCAAGCGCCGCCTGATCCGTCGCACGCGGGAAGCGTCGGACGATTTCGAAGCCGCGTTCTGGTCCGGTGGCGATCTCAATACGCTGTACCAGAGCGCCTCGCGCACGAAAGGCGGCAGCCTCGGCATGGCCAGCATCTTCGAGGCAGGCTTTCGTGAGTTCAACCGTGCGATCCAGGGCGGCACGAAGAACCCCGACAAGATCATCGAGGAGAGTCGCCGCGGCATGCGGATTGCGCAGATGCGGGAGATGGACCGCCTCGAACAGAGCCTCGCGACGCTGGCCACGATCGGATCGACGAGTCCTTATGTCGGCCTGTTCGGCACGGTCTGGGGAATCATGGTGGCCTTCATGCAGATCGGCAGCATGCAAACGGCGACGCTGGCCGTCGTCGCGCCGCCCATCGCCGAGGCCCTGATCGCGACCGCGACGGGCCTGTTCGCCGCTATTCCTGCCGTGATTGCGTACAACCGGTTTGCCGACAAGGTCGTGCGCCTCGAGTACCGCTTTGACGGTTTCTCCGAGGAGTTCTCCAGCATTCTCGAGCGGCATGCCCGTACGAAAGTAGGGGGCTGATATGCCGGCATCACTCAAAAAGCGCAAGCTGATGGGCGAGATCAACGTCGTGCCATACATCGACGTGATGCTCGTATTGCTCGTGATCTTCATGGTGACGGCGCCGCTGTTGACCCAGGGCATCGAGGTCGATTTGCCAAAAGCCAATGCCGAGCCGATCGAGTCGGTGCCCGACCACGACCCGCTGGTGCTCAGCGTGGACGCGGAGGGCAACCTGTACATCAACGCTGAGCACCAGTGGGTCGTGATCGGGCACCGACTCGATCGGCTCGGCATTGGCTTTCGGCAACTCGACCTCGATGCCCTGGGTCAACAGCGGTGCCGTCACCATG
>JARRMH010000113.1:0-10582 GCA_037386205.1 Woeseiaceae bacterium
CGCCGCGCTTGTTGACGATGACACCATCGACCTCGCCCGGCGCAGTCACGAGCGAGATGCCTTCGATATTGGTATCACGGAAACGCAGCGTCCGGGACAACGGCAGCAACAGCGGATCGACCGACGATACGATGCTTTGCTGGTGTACGAGCTGGTGGTCGCTCTTGATGCCCACAACCCATACTTCTTCGCCGGGGCGCACGGTGCGAGTATCGAACTTCGCCTGCTGCACGGGCGTATCCCCGATGGCCGCAGGATCGTAGGAGACGATTGCATAGTTGTGCAGCGGATGCAGGGCTTCCACCTGGCCGCGTACCTCGAGGGAACCCGCGAACGTGATTGTCACGTCGCCGATAGCGATCGGCACCGTGTTGCGATCGACGAGTACGTAGCCGCGCTCCTTGTCGACGATCAGGCCGGTGCCGTAGTAATGGCGGTCCGCCACGCCGGACAGCGTGTACGGCAAGTCGAAGGTCACGACCACGAGCGACGGCGCGATAGCGCGGACAATCGGGTCATCGTAGCGCGTGATACGGGTGCTCCCGTGCTCCGGGGGCGCCGGTGGCGGACCGGCAGCCAGGTCGCGGCACGGCCAGATGCCGAGTGCATCGTCGCGCGAGCAACGGCGCGACGGAAACCAGGTGCGATCCATTTCCAGCAGGCGCACGACCGAATTCTGTGGACTCTCCATCGTGACATAGCGTACGAGGGCCCGCTCGCCGTCTCCCAGTCCGTTCAGCGCGGCTTCGAAGTCATCCAGCGTATGAACCGGCTCACCGTCGATCTCGACGATGACGGCACCGCGCGGAATCGCGGCCCGCGAGAGTATGTATCCGGGGTTGGCGACGTAGATCCCGTCGGCGGAACGGTTATAGTGCCGTGCCTGCTGATACGAGAGCCGATTAACGATCGCGTCCCCGAACTCGAGGTATTCGTCCGGAGTAATGTCGTGCAGGTCATCGACGCGCAGGCTGACGTCGACCGGGCGGCCGCCGCGTTCCACGCGCAGATCGATCTCGTCGCCGACGTGGTTGTCGAGCACGGCTGCCAGCGGCACGAACGACGTAACCATCTCGCCATTGACGCTGATGAGAATATCGCCGGGCGCAAGCACTCCTGAAGCGCGAGATTCCGGGATGACCTGGTCGACGGTCAACATGCCCGTCTGCTCGGGGAACCGCTCCCTCGCCAGGCGTTCGGATTCATCGGTCAGGCCGAGTCGCCGCAATTCGTCGTAGGGCTCGCTGCGGAACGTGGTCTGCAGCGTTCCGCGGGTGACGGGCTCGCCCTGCTGCAACTTGCGCAGCACTCGTTCGATGCGGTCGAGCGGCAGGAAAAAGCTGCTGGCAGCGGAGTTGTTGGCGCCGGCATTGAGCGCGACGACTTCGCCTTCGATATTGACGACCGGCGATCCCGACGACCCGCCCGACGTACCGGACGCCGCCTGCAGATAAAAAGTATTGAAATCGTTGTACTTGCCGCGACCGTACTCCGGCGCCTTGCGGTCGAGGCGCGCGATGGTGCCCGCGAGAATCGAGAGCTGCTCACCTGCATCATTGCCGATGACGCGAATCTCTTTGCCGATTCCGGCCGCATCGGGCGCCAGCGGCAATTCAACGGGCTCGATGTACCTGAGGTCATCCGGGTCGTAGCGGAAGAACCCGAAATCGTGAACCGGGTCCCGGTAGACAGGCGTCAGCGCAACCTCTTCGTTGTTGCGGAACACGGCTTCGGCGATGACCGGTCCCGGCGTAACGACGTGCCGGTTGGTCAGGATCAGGCCGCGTTCTGCGTCGACGACGAAACCGGTCGCCTGGCTCGACGTATTCCACTCGGTGTCAAACGCGCGCGTCGAGTCGACCCTGATCGAGACGACGCCGGAGGATATCCGCTCGAGGGTCTCGGTCCAGGCACGCTCTTCGGCCGCCTGTGCGGTCAGCGTGACGGTCAGCGCGGCAACGACTGCAAATATCCTACTATTCATCATAGAGTTTCCAGTTACGCACGGGAAACAGGGTGCCAGTCACCCCATTCTTCAGGTCTTTTCGACTCTCCCGGCCCGGAGAAGGTCCGCAAAAATAGGGTGACTGGCACCGTATCCCGTGCACGCAATTTGAGCAGAATCACGCCCCGGGTGCGACCAAACGCGTCACAGCCTATTCCGGAACGTAGCGCAAGTCGAGTTCGCGAGCCGCCTTGACGTCGTCGAGCCGGCGCACCGGCATCGTAAACGGAGCCTGCTTGAGATCGACATCACCGCCGCGCGCGGTTTCGACGACATCGATCATCGCAGCGACAAAGTTGTCGAGCGTTTCCTTGCTCTCGGTTTCGGTTGGCTCGATGAGCAGGCATTCAGGCACCAGCAGCGGAAAATACGTTGTCGGTGCGTGAAAGTTGTGGTCGAGCAATGCCTTGGCGAGGTCCATCGCGGTGAGTTGGAACTCACGCGCCTCGCGTTTGAGCGTAATGATGAACTCGTGGCTCGCGCGTCGCCCCGGAAATGCGAGTTCGAAACCGGCATCTCGCAGGCGCGCCATCAGGTAATTGGCATTCAGCGTCGCATATTCGGCCACGCGCTCCATGCCGTCGCGACCCAGCATCCGCATGTAAACATAGGCGCGGAGCAACACGCCGGCATTGCCCATGAATCCCGACAGGCGCCCGATACTGTCGGGATAATCGGCTTCAGTGGCCCAGTCGTAAATGGTGTCGTCGTCGATCTCGGTCTTCTTCACGACCGGGATCGGCAGGTACGGCAGGAGCCGCTTGTTGACGCCTACCGCACCCGAACCCGGCCCGCCTCCGCCATGCGGCGTCGAGAACGTCTTGTGCAGGTTCATGTGGATGACGTCGAAATCCATGTCGCCGGGGCGAACCTTGCCGAGGATCGCGTTGAGATTCGCGCCGTCGTAGTACAACAGTCCCCCGGCATCGTGCACCTTGTCGGCGATATCCTTGATATGACGTTCGAACACGCCAAGCGTGGACGGATTGGTCAGCATGATGCCGGCAGTCTGCGGGCTGAGTGCGTCGTCGAGGGCTTCCATGTCGACGTCCCCGTCCGGGAGCGTCGGAATTTCCCGGACCACGCAGCCGCACATCGTTGCCGTTGCCGGGTTGGTACCGTGCGCCGCATCGGGAACGATGACTTCGGTACGCTCGGTATCCCCGCGCGCGTCATGATAGGCCTTTATCATGGCGACGCCGGCCAGTTCCCCCTGCGCTCCGGCCATCGGCGTGAGCGAGACCCCCCGCATGCCGGTGACGTCCTTGAGCATTTCCTGCAACTCGTACATGCAGCTCAAAAAACCCTGCCCGTGGCTGACGGGGCCGAGCGGATGCCGGCCCGCGAACTCGGGCAGCAGCGCCAGCGCGTTGCAGGCGCGCGGATTGTATTTCATCGTGCAGGAGCCGAGCGGATAGAACTGCGTGTCGATGGAAAAATTCTTTTGTGACAGGCGCGTGTAATGTCGCACGACCTGAAGTTCCGAGGCTTCCGGAAGGTTGGGCTTGTCGGTTCTCAGGAACTTGTCAGGGATCGCCATCTCGCCCGCCCCGGCCGGTGCCTGTGCAAACGCACGGCGACCACCGCGCGACTTTTCGAAGATAAGCTCACTCATCAATATCGATTCCCAGTGCGCGGAATGCCGCTTCGTAGTCGGGCTCCGCCGTGATGTCTTCCAGGTGTTCGCGATGCACGACCGTGTTGTTCTCATCGAGAACCATGACGGCGGGCGAGAACATGCCCGCCAGCGGGCCATCGACGATCATTACGCCGTAGTTCTCGCCGAAACCCGCGTGCCGGATGGCGGACAGCCCCTCCGCCACCTGCAGATCATGGGCCTGGCCGAAGCGCTTGTGCGCGAACGGCAGGTCATAGGACACGATCAGCAGGGCGATATCGTCATGGCCGGCGGCGTACTCGTCGAAACGGATAACCGCGCGCGCGCAGGTTTCACTGTCGACGCTGATGCCGATGTACATGATCTTGCGTTTGCTCGACCAGTGCACCAGCGAGACATCGTGCAATTTCGTGTTGACGAGCGAGACGTCGGGTGCGTGGCTGCCGATGCGCGGCAGTTCGCCATGGGTCTGGTAACTCGCGTTTTCGAACCGAATCTTCGCCACAATGGTCCCCGACATCAGCCCAGTGCCTCGCGGAAGGCCGCGATACAGGCGTCGATATCCTCCCCGGTCTTGGTCTCGGTCGCGCAGACCAGGAGCGCATCGACGCCCGCATGGTCCGAAAGATCGTATCCGCCGAGGATATTTTGTGCCGCAAGCGCCTCGAGAACCGGCGCTACCGGGCGATCCAGCCGCAGCGCAACCTCGTGAAAATAGGGGCTGTCGTAGAGTTTGTCGACGCCGTCGAGCGCGCACAGGCCGGCAACGAGCTGCATGGTGTTGGCATGCGATTGCCGCGCCACGCGGGCAATTCCCTCGTGCCCGAGCAGCGACATGTAAATCGTCGCCGCAGTGACCATCAGGCCCTGGTTGGTACAGATGTTGGAGGTCGCCTTGCTGCGGCGAATATGCTGCTCGCGCGCCTGCAGCGTCAGCGCAAAACCCGGATTGCCGTCGAGGTCCACGGTCCGGCCGACGATCCTGCCGGGCATCTGGCGCACGTGCTTTTGCTTGCAGGTCATGTAACCGAAATACGGGCCGCCGGACGACAACGGTACGCCGAGCGGCTGACCTTCACCGCAGGCGATGTCGACGCCGTCTTCGCCCCAGTGGCCTGGTGCCTTCAGGACGGCCAGCGCCGTCGGGTTCGCGATACCGATGGCGAACGCGCCTTGCGCGTGGGCCCAGTCGGTCAGGCCGTCGACGTCTTCGAGCGTGCCCAGGAAGGTGGGCTGCTGCATGACGACGGCCACGGGGTCCCTGCCCTCGGGCAACGCGGCGAAATCCACGTTGCCGGTCTTCGGATCCTGCGGCAGCCATTCAAAGGTCAGGCCCTGCCCACCGGTGATGGTTTCGGCCACTTTCTCGTACAGCGGGTTGACGCCCGGGGCGAGGAGCACCCGGCCGGACTTCACCTTGCGATTCGCGCGCACCGCCATCAATGCGGCCTCCGCGAGGCCGGATGCGCCGTCGTACAGCGAGGCATTGCTGACGTCGAGACCGGTCAGCCCGGTGATCATCGTCTGGTATTCGTAGATGGTCTGCAGCGTCCCCTGGCTCGCTTCGGCCTGGTAGGGCGTATAGGCGCTGTAATACTCGCCGCGCGTCGCGATATCCCAGACAGCGGCCGGGATATGATGCTCGTAGGCGCCTGCGCCGATGAAACACAGCGGAGACCCGTCCAGCGCCGCGCGCCTGCGCATGAGCCGCGAAACTTCCATTTCGCTGAGTGCATCGGGCACGCCATGCAGATGGTCTATTCGCAACTCGGCCGGGATCTCGTCGAACAGCGCTTCGATCGAGTCGGCGCCGATCGCCGCCAGCATCTCCCGGGTATCTTTCTCGGTATGTGGAATGAACGGCATCAGGTATTTCTCAGTCGTCGAGTTCGTCCAGGAGCTTCCGGTACGCGGCAGGTGTCAGCAAGGCATCTTCGTCGATTGCATCGACCTTCATCCTGACGATCCAGCCGCCGCCGTAGGGGTCGGCGTTGATCTTTTCGGGATCGTCCGAGAGGTCCTCGTTGATTTCGATAACGCTGCCGCCGACAGGGGCATACACATCCGAGGCCGCCTTGACCGACTCGACGACGGCCATGTCACCGCCGGTGTCGAGATCCTGCCCGACTTCCGGCAATTCGACGTACACGAGATCGCCGAGCGCCGTCGCGGCGTGTTCGGTAATGCCAACCGTGACGCTGCCGTCGCCCTCGCGCCGCAGCCATTCGTGATCGTTCGTGTAAAGGAGATCTCCGGGCAATTCACTCATCGTGCTACTCCTGTGTTATTCCTGATTCGACGTCAAACGTCGATGCGAACCTGTCCATTGCGAACGAACGGCGTCTTGACGATGCGAACGTTCAACAACTTCCCCCTGACGTCGACCCGGGCCCGGTCGAAGTCTCCCGCAGGCACCCGCGCGAGCGCGATCGAGCGCCCGATGGTCGGCGAAAACCCGCCGCTCGTTATCTCACCCTCGCCGACCCCGTCCACGATCACTTGCATGTGGTTACGCAAAACGCCTTTGTCCTCGAGCAACAGGCCGACGAAACGCTGCCGGTCCGTGCGCTGCCGCTCTGCTTCCAGCGCTTGCCGCCCGATGAAGTTCCGGTCGGCGGGTTCCCACGCAACGGTCCAGCCGAGCCCCGCTTCCAGCGGCGATACCGTCTCGTCCATATCCGTCCCGTAGAGATTCATGGCCGCTTCGAGCCGCAGGGTATCGCGGGCGCCGAGGCCGCAGGGTGCGACGCCGGCAGCGAGCAGGCGATCCCAGACGGCGGCGGCGTCCCCGGCCGGCATCAGGATTTCCCAGCCGTCCTCGCCCGTGTAGCCGGTGCGTGCAACGAAGAAATCACCGGCCTCCATGCCGTAAAAGGGCTTCAGGGCGCTTGCCGCATCGCGGTGCTCGGACGGGATGACCGGCGCGGCGAGTTCGCGGGCCCGCGGTCCCTGCACGGCCAGCATTGCCAGTTCTGATCGCTCCGTGACGCTGACACCGTAGTCGGCGGCCTGTTGCCGAATCCAGGCGAGGTCCTTGTCACGGGTCGCCGCATTGACGACGAGACGGTAGTCGTCGTCCGCGAGGTAGTACACGATCAAATCGTCGATGACCCCACCCTCCGCGTTCAGCATGCAGGTGTACAGCGCCTTGCCACGCTCTTCGAGCCGCGCGACGTCGTTGGCGAGCAGGTTGCGGAGCAATTCGCGGCAACGATCGCCTGTCAGATCGACGACGGTCATGTGGGAAACATCGAACACAACGATCGCCTGTCAGATCGACGACGGTCATGTGGGAAACATCGAACATGCCGGCGTTCCGGCGCACGGCATGATGCTCTTCTTTCTGTGAACCGTAGTGCAGCGGCATGTCCCAGCCGCCGAAATCGACGATGCGCGCCCCGGCCTCGACATGCTTGTCGTAAAGCGGAGTTTTCAGACCCATGTATTCACCCGTTGCCATTAAAAAAGGCGGCGGGCATCAGCGCCCGCCGCCCCTCTGTCCTTGGTAACCTGAGAGATCAATAGCCGCATCGGCCACTTACCCCTTCGGTGGGCCTTGCCGGCCTCTCTCCAGAGCTGGTCAGCGTGCGCAGTCCTTCTGCCTGAGCGTTTCCGGGCGAGTTGCGCCTTCGGCGCCCCGATCGAACGGGGTCTCTTCTGCGACCGCTGTGGACCAGTGCGGGCATCATAGCCAATGGGTGCGACGGTTGCCAGCGCTGCCCCGGGGCGTAACAATGCCTGCCTCCACGAATCAGGGGGTTGGAATGAAAAAGATCGGAATTGCCTGCACTTGCCTGTGGCTGGCTCTCGGTAACGTCGCGCTGGCGGATGCCACGGCAGACTTCGCTGCGCTGCTCGACGAGCACTGGCAATGGACGCTCGAGAACAACCCGGTCATGGCTTCGATGATGGGTGACCGGCGCTACAACCGCGCATGGACCGACCGCAGCCTGGAGGCGATCGAAGACCGCCACAAGGAAACCCGCGGGTTCCTGCGCCGTGCGTACGCCATCGACCGCACTGCTCTCGCTGCCGCGGACCAGCTCAACTACGAGTTGTTCCGTCGGCAACTGCAGGACGACGTCGACGAGCACCAGTTCCGCGGCCACCTGATGCCCTTCTCGCAGCGCGGTGGCGTGCAGAATCTCGACACCCTGACCGAGCAACTCAGGCTCTCGACCGTGGCGGACTACGACGACTGGCTGGCGCGGCTCGGCAAGCTCGACGTCGTCATCGACCAGACGATTGCGCTGGCCGAAGCCGGCCGCAAAGCGGGTCTGACGGCACCGCGCGTGCTCATGGACCGTATCCCGGATCAGATCGACGTGCAGCTCGTCGAATTCCCGACCGACAGCCCGTTTTTCAAACCCTTCGCATCGCTGCCCGAGACGTTTTCGCCCGCTGAACGGGAGCGCCTGCGGGCCGCGGCGACCGAAGTGATCGAGGAGACGGTCCTGCCGGCTTATCGCGAACTCGACGAATATTTTAACGACACCTACCGGCCGGCGGCCCGCGAGACGATCGGGTTGTCGGAATTGCCGAACGGCTCCGCCTGGTACGAATACCGGGCAAGAACCTACACGACGACCCGGCTCACGCCCGACGAGATCCACCGGATCGGACTCGACGAGGTCGAGCGGATCCGTGGCGAAATGATGGACGTAGTCAACGAGGTCGGCTTCGAGGGTACCTTCCAGGAGTTCCTCGAGCACCTGCGCACCGATCCGCAGTTCTACTTCGACAACCCCGACGACCTGTATCGCGAGTACCTGGCGACCAGCAAACGCATCGATCCGGAGCTGGTCAGGCTGTTCGGCAAGCTGCCGCGCATGCCCTACGGCGTCAAGCCGATTCCCGACGCCATCGCCCCTGACACGACCACGGCTTACTACTCGCGACCCGCCGCCGACGGCAGTCGTGCCGGCATCTACTGGGTCAACCTGTACAAGCCCGAGGTGCGGCCGAAGTACGAAATCGAGGTGCTGAGCGTGCACGAGGCGATGCCGGGCCACCACCTGCAGATCGCTCTGCAGCAGGAACTCGGCGACCTGCCAATGTTCCGCCGCTTCAAGGGCTTTACGGCCTTCGTCGAAGGCTGGGGACTGTACAGCGAGCGTCTCGGCTACGACCTCGGCCTGTATCAGGACCCCTACTCACGTTTCGGGCAGCTCACCTATGACATGTGGCGCGCGGTGCGGCTCGTCGTCGACACGGGCATGCACTACAAGGGATGGACCCGGCAGCAGGCCATCGACTTTTTCAGGGATAACGCGGCCAAGACCGAACACGATATCGTCAACGAGATTGACCGCTACATCCTGTGGCCGGGGCAGGCGCTGGCCTACAAGATCGGGCAGCTCAAGATTCTCGAGCTGCGCGAGCGCGCCGAACTGCAGCTCGGGGATGAGTTCGACATCCGGGCGTTCCACGACGAGCTGCTCGGCGCAGGGGCGTTGCCGCTCGATTTGCTCGAGCAACGCATGAATCTGTGGCTTGCAGGGCAGTGATCAGGTAACAAACTCGCGGCGCGCGATCGCGGCACGCTCCGCTGCGGTCGCGCTGTCGTCGTAAATACTCTCGATGCGCTGTATCCGTTGCAGCAGACCTGCGCTGTTGGCGATCTGGATGTTCAGGCCGGGCCGCGCGTTCATTTCCAGGATCAGCGGGCCGAGATTGCGATCGATGACCATGTCGACGCCGAGATAGCCCAGCCCGGTCACTTTGAATGCCTCGGCCGATGATTCGAGAATAAAGTCCCACTGCGGGATCTCGAGTCCGGCGACCAGCGCACCCGTGTCCGGGTGGTCGTCCACGACCTCGTTGTTCAGCACACCGTTCATCGTCACGCCGGTATCCATGTGGATACCGGCACCCACGGCGCCCTGGTGCAGGTTGGCCTTGCCGTCGGACGCGCGCGTCGGCAGGCGCACCATCGCCATGGCCGGGTAGCCGCGATACACGACGACCCGAATATCGGGCACGCCCTGGTACGAGACGTCGGCGAACACGGGGTCGAATTGCACACAATACTCGAGCAGCGCCTTGTCGGGGTTGCCGCTCAGGCTGTATTGCCCGCCCACGATGTTGGACAGGTGATAGGAAATCTCGTCCTGCGTGATCAGCAAACCGCTGGCCAGCCGGAACGTATCGCGCTTGCGCCTGCTCCTCCCCGCGACGACGAGGATGCCGTCGCCGCCGCTGCCCTGCGCCGGCTTGATCACGAAGCTGTCGTGATCGGCGACGAGTCGGGAAAACTCGCGCACTTCGCCCTGGTTCGAGATCACGCCGTAAAGGTCCGGTACCGCCATTCCGGCCGCGAGCGCAAGCTTCTTGGTCAGGGCCTTGTCGTCGACGAGCGGATAAAGACGCCTCGGGTTGAGCCGCATGATGAAATCGGAATTGCGCTCGTTGAGCCCGAGCACACCCGTGCTGCGCAGTCTGCGCGCGACCCCCAGCATCAGTTGCTGCCCAGCGCCTTGAAGCGCCGCAATTCGGTCAGCCGGTAGCCCGTGTAGCGGCCGAACAGCACGACCACCGCGAGGACGACGAGCAGCAGTTCGGGAAATGTAAAGATCAGATGCTCGAGCCAGGCCATGCCCATGGCCAGGTAGGCAATGACCGCGATCGTGATACTCCCGAGTCCTGCCCGGATCGCGTCCACCGGGCCGCGTTCTTCCCACACGACCGACATGCGCTCGATGGTCATGGCAATAATGACCATCGGGAACAGCGCTACCGACAAGCCCGTTTCCATGCCCAGTCGATGCGACATCAGGCTGATGAACAACATCAGCAGGACCACGACGATCAGCACGGCACTTAGCCGCGGCACGAGCAACAGCCGCAATCGTTCGAGCAGGAACCGGATACTGAGCCCGAGCGCAACGAGCAGCGTGAACAGCACAACGCCCCAGAACAGCCGCGTTTCGCGGAACGCGAGTGCAATCAGCACCGGCATG